>NZ_JBXUOV010000009.1:0-74408 GCF_057196585.1 Micromonospora sp. ATLC20 | reverse complement strand
GCGCAGGCCCGCTCGCCCCGGTCGGCGGCGAGCTGGGCGGCCAGCGCGGGCCAGTCCGGATCCCGGTCGCCCCGGTGCAGGTCGAGGCAGCGCAGGCAGGGACCGACGGGCGGGCGGACCAGCGGGCCGATCACCGGTACGCCGCCGCGCAGGTCGAGCAGCAGGTGCGGCTGGCGCCGGCGGGCGTACCCGGTGGCCAGCAGCTCGGCCGGACGGTCGACGCCGAGCTGCACCACCAGGTCCGGCCGGGCCGCCCGCGACGGGACGGTGACCGTTCCGGGCGCGCACCGCTCCAGCGCCGCGCGTACCGCGAGGGCCAGCGGCCGGCCCAGCTCCGCGGCGGTCAGGCCGGTCCCGACCAGGTCACCGGCGCCGACCGGGCCGGCCAGATCGGGTACGACGTGCCCGACGCCGGCCTGCGCCAGCGCGACGGTGACCGCGGCGCCGAGTCGTCCGGTGCCGGTGACCAGCACCCGGGCGTCGCGGCGGCGGCGCAGTAACCGGGCCGGTGTGCCGGGCAGGTCGGGCGACGCGAGCGCCAGCGCGGTGGCCTCGGCGGTCAGGCGGGCCCGTGTCGTCCCGGCGAGGTCACGGGGGAGCAGTGCCTGCGCCGGCACCACCAGCCCGGCGTCCCGGAGCGTGTCGAACAGGGCGCGTGCCTCGTCGGGCGGGACCCGGGCGGCGCGCGCCTCGGCCAGCACGGCGCGTTCGCTGCGGGTGCCGTCGAGCAGGTCGAGCAGGCGGGCCGTCCCCGGCGAGGACATCTCCAGCAGCACCGCACGGCCGGGCGGCTCGCCGAGCTGGAGCGTGTGCCGGTCGCGCCAGAGCCGGGTCAGGCCGGGGAGCAGGACGGGACGGACGAGCGGTGTCGGGTCGGTCACGCCACTGATCGTGACCGTCTCCGCGCGCTCCGTCGCTCGTTGTCCACAGGTGCGGCGAGCCGTGGCCAGCGTTGTCCACAGGTTCTCGCCGGTTTTCCACAACTAGCCGGTAACTCTGTCGGCTACACGACCGGGGAGGGCGGCCGACGGCCGCCCTCCCCGGTGTCTGCCGTACGGGTCAGACCTTGGCCTTGCCCAGGATGCGGTTCACTGTTGTGCCGCACACCGGGCACTTGCCCTTGGCCATGTTCATGCCGGTCTTCGAGACCTCCACGTGCCCCTCGAAGTCCCGCTTCTCCTTGCACTTCACGCAGTAACCGTTGTAGGTCTGGGCCTGGTCGGCCACGGTAGCCTCCTCGTCTCGTCCGCCGGAGGTGTCCCGGCGGTCTCCCTGCGGCGGCCCACGCGTGGCACCGGCGCCGGGGGGTTCTCCGCGGTCAGTCACCTGACCGTGGTTGGCGGACCCTACCCAGGTACGGGCAGTTCCATGTCAGCTGTGCGCCGACTCTGTGAGCAAGTCGACGTCGAGAGTGTGCATGCCGAGTAACGTCGGATAAGTCAGTTTCGCGCGGACACGCCGGATGAATGCACCCAGATCCGCTTCAGGTGGCCCCGCCGACTGTCACTCGTCGTAGATCACTTAACGTGAACAGGGCCGGTCAGGTGATGGTCAGCTACCGTCGCAAAGAATTTTTTCCGGACTCCTGACAATCAACCGCCACTTTCCGGGCGCGTGTCGTCGTGTTGACTCTTGCGGAGTCCTGGTCAGTACGCATTAGCTTTCCATCGTGACAGTCAACCGAGGCTGCGCGGACCGGTAATGGCCGTGACGCGGAAGCCCGTCGTCGAGGTGCGGCGCAGCCAGCGTCGGCGGCGCACGGTGTCCGCGTACCGGGACGGTGAGCGCGTCGTCGTGCTGATCCCGGACCAGTTCTCCCGGGCCGAGGAGAGCGAGTGGGTCGACCGGATGCTCGCCCGGCTCGCCGCCCGTGAGGGCCGGCTGGCCCGCTCGGACGCCGAACTGCTCGCCCGCGCCACCCGCCTGATCGACCTCTACCTGACCGAACACGGGTCGGCCGCCGCTCCGGCGAGCGTCCGCTGGGTGACCAACCAGAACGGCCGCTGGGGCTCCTGCACGCCCGCCGACCGCACCATCCGGATCTCGCACCGGGTCCAGGACATGCCCGACTGGGTGATCGACTACGTGCTGCTGCACGAGCTGGCGCACCTCATCGTGCCCAGCCACAACGCCGACTTCTGGGCGCTGGTCGCCCGCTACCCCAGGTCGGAGCGCGCCCGCGGCTACCTGGAGGGCGTGGCAGCCACCGCCGCCGTCCCCTGACCACCGCCCACCGCGGTCGATCATGAAGTTGGCCCGGCGTTTCGTCCGCTTCGTCACCGCCAACCTCATGATCGTGAACGGACTCCGGCGGGTGGGGTTAAGGTCGGCGAATGTCGCGACGTGTGGTGGTGGCGCTGCTCGGCCCGGTGACGTGGACGCCGCCCGGAGTCGATCCGGCGCGATGGCGTACCGCGCTCGCCGAGGACGTGGTCGACCTGCTCGCCACGCTGAACGAGGTCGAGACCGCCGTCGCGGTCACCGCCCGCGACCGATGGCTGGCCGACGCGGTGGTCTGGCCCGGCACCCAGGTGTACGAGGTGCCCGAGCCGACACCGAACGCGGTGTTCGCGGCGATCATCGGCGACCAGGCGGCCCGCGATGACGGGGCGGGCGGCTACGACCAGGTGGCGGTGGTGGCGGCGGACGCGCCGGACGTGCCCGGGCTGACGCTCGGCAAGCTGCTCCGGCCGCTCACCACCCGGCCGGTGGCGGTGGCCCCGGTCGAGGGGGACGGCACCGGGCTGCTGGGAGTGGCGGCGCGACTGCCCCTACCGGCATGGCTGCCGGCGCTGGACCTGGACGCGACCGCGCCGGCCGAGGTGCGGCGGGCGGCACCGAGCCCGGGCGACGTGGCGGTCACCGCCGGCTGGCACCGGATGCGCGGCCCCGCGGACCTGGCCGCCCTCGATCCGGCCGTCGAGGGCTGGGAGGCGACGCGCGCCCTGCTGTCCGGCCGCCCCGTCTGACACCCCGCCCGCCACGCCGCCCCCTCCGCACGCCGCACCCACGAGGCCGCCGATTCGACGATCTTGGAGTTGTGGCACCTCACGGAAGCCGCACTCGGGACATCCTGGGCGCCACAACTCCAAGATCGACGGTGAGAGGCCGCGTCAGCGCTTGTCGTCGTCCTCGCCGGGGGACTTCTCCTCCGGGGCGCCGGGGGCGGAGAAGTCGAAGTTCGCCAGCTCGTCGTCGAGATCGGTGCTCGTCGTGGCGAACGCCTCCGGGGCGGCGAAGTCGTCGTCGGAGGGCAGCAGATCCGGGTGGCCCCAGACCGCGTCCCGCCCGGCGATGCCGCGGTGCTCGGTCAGCGCCGCCCACAGCACCGTCGCCTCACGCAGGCGGCGGGGCCGCAGTTCGAGGCCGACCAGCGCGGCGAACGTCTGCTCGGCCGGGCCACCCGCGGCACGGCGGCGGCGGAACGCCTCGCCGAGGCGTACCACGTTGGGGAGGCGGTCACCGGCGGCGCTGTCGACGACGTGGCAGACCCAGCCCTCGACCAGGGCGAGTACGGTCTCCAGCCGGGCCAGCGACGCCTTCTGGGCGGGCGTGTCCTCGGGCGTGAAGATGCCCTCCAGCGCGATCGCCTGCATCGACTCCGGGTCGGTCGGGTCGACCCGGCCCATCGCCTCCTCGATCGCCTCCCGGTTGACCCGGATGCCCGCGGCGTAGTTCTCCACCGCGGTCAGCACGTGCCCGCGCAGCCACGGCACGTGCTGGAACAGCCGCTGGTGGGCGGCCTCGCGCAGGGCCACGTAGAGGCGTACCTCGTCCTCGGGCAGTTCCAGGCCCTCGCCGTACACCTTGATGTTGGCGGGAACGAGCGCGGCGGTGCCGGCGGGGCCGAGCGGCAGGCCGATGTCACCGGCGGAGAGCACCTCGGCGGCGAGCGAGCCGAGCGCCTGGCCGAGCTGGCCGCCGAAGAGGGCGCCGCCGAGCGTGGCGACCATCGACTGCATCGGGCCGAGCTGGGCGCGGGCCTCCGGCGGCACCAGGTCGCCCATCGCGCCGACCATCCGGCTGGCCACCGGGTCGCAGAGCTTGCGCCACACGTCGAGCGTCTTGAAGATCCACTCGTTGCGGTTCCAGGCGACCGAGGTGCGGATGCCGGAGGGCCACGAGGTCGCCGGCTCCAGCCACAGGTCGGCGATGCGCAGCGCCTCCTCGACCGCGTTGCGTTCGAACGGCGACACCGCCGGGTCGCCGGCGGCGGCGAGCTGGCTGGCGGCTACCTGCCGGGCCAGGTCCCAGTTGACCGGCCCGCTGCCCGGCGCCGAGAGCAGGTGCTGCAACTGCGACATGAACTGCTGCATCGCCGCGGGATCGTTGGGGTCTGGTGGTTGACCACCCGGGAGCGCGAAGCCGAACGGAATATCAGGCACGACGTCTACGGTACGCGGGCCCCGCCGCAGGTCGTGCCACTCGGCGTTGCGCTGAGGGCGAAGTCCGCCGGTCACCGCGCCGGATGGCAGGGGACGGATCGGTACGCTCTGGCCCATGAGACGTCGCGGCGTGACCGTCCTCCTCGGTGCCCTGCTCACCGCCCTGCTCAGCATCGGCGTGCTGAGCGTGCCGCTGCCGTACGTGGTGCTCGGCCCGGGTCCGACGGTGAACACGCTGGGCAGCGAGGACGGCAAGGAGGTCATCCAGGTGACCGGCCGCGCGACGTCCACCTCCGCCGGTCAGCTCCGGCTCACCACAGTCGGTGTGCAGCCGACGGTGCGGCTGCGGTCGGCACTTGCCGGATGGTTCTCCTCGGACGAGGCGGTGGTGCCGCGGGAGCTGGTCTACCCGCCGGGGGAGTCGCAGGAGGAGGTCGAGAAGCGCAACGCGGAGGACTTCCAGAACTCGCAGACCAGCGCCGAGACGGCGGCGCTGCGTGAGCTGGGCTACCCGATCAAGGTGCTGGTCAAGGCGGTCACGCCGGGCGGCCCGTCGGTCGACGTGCTGCGCCCCGACGACGTGGTCACATCGGTCGACGGGGTGCCGGTGACGAGCGCGGCGAAGCTCACCGAGCTGATCCGGGCGAAGCCGGCGGGCACCGCGCTGACGATCGGCTACACCCGTGGCGGCACCCCCGGTACGGCCACGGTGACCAGCCGCGAGCAGGACGGCCGGCCGCGCATCGGCGTGGAGATCGACCAGCAGCAGCCGCACCCGTTCACCCTGAAGATCGACCTCGGTGACATCGGCGGGCCGAGCGCCGGGCTGATGTTCTCGCTCGGCATCATCGATAAGCTGGAGCCGGCCGACCTCACCGGCGGGAAGATCATCGCCGGTACCGGCACCATCGACGACGAGGGTCGCGTCGGCCCGATCGGCGGCATCGCGCAGAAGCTGGTCGGCGCCAAGGACGCGGGCGCGAAGGCGTTCCTGGTGCCCGCCGACAACTGCGCGGAGGCGGTCCGCAACCCGCAGCCGGGCCTGCCGCTGCTGAAGGTCGCCACGCTGAGTGAGGCATTGACGGCACTCGAGACACTGCGCGCCGGGGGACAGCCGACGCGCTGCTGACGCGGGCCGGGCGGCGGTCACGGCGCGGATCGTGACGTGACCTTGACCCGACGTGCTCAGGAACACCCCGTACTCTTGGTGCCTGGTCGGAGCCGATCACATCGAGCGTGCGGAGCCAACAGTGGTCATGCGTAGCAGTCCCTTACCGAGGATGAGCCGGCGCGGACGCGTCACCATCGGTGTCCTGATCGGGGTGTTCATCTTGTTCACCCTCCTCGGGTGGGGCGTGAACGCCTGGACCGACTGGCTGTGGTTCGACGAGGTCCGCTACACCCAGGTCTTCACCGGCGTGCTCGCCACCCGCCTGCTGCTGTTCCTGGTGGTCGGCGCCGGCATGGCGCTGCTCGTCGGCGGCAACCTCTGGCTGGCCCACCGGCTGCGGCCCAAGATGCGCCCGCACTCGGCCGAGCAGGCCACCCTGGAGCGCTACCGGATGCTGCTGAGCCCCCGGCTCGGCACCTGGATCGCGCTGGCCGCCACCGTCGTCGGGCTGTTCGCCGGCCTCTCCGCGCAGAGCCGCTGGGGCCAGTGGCTGCTGTTCCGCAACGGCGGCGACTTCGGCGTGAAGGACCCGGAGTTCGGCGTCGACGTCGGCTTCTACGTCTTCCAGCTGCCGTTCTGGCGCTACGTGCTCGGCGTCGGCTTCACCGCCGTGGTGCTGTCGCTGCTCGGCGCGCTCGCCGTGCACTACATCTTCGGCGGCGTACGCCTCCAGGGCGTCGGCGACCGGATGACGAACGCCGCCCGCGCCCACCTCAGCTCGCTGGTCGCAGTGTTCGTGCTGCTCAAGGCCGTCGCCTACGTGCTGGACCGGCGGGCCATGCTGCTGGAGTACAACGAAGGCGCCAAGCTCTACGGCGCCGGCTACGCCGACGTGAACGCGCTGCTCCCGGCGAAGGAGATCCTCGCCTGGATCTCGATCGTGGTGGCGCTGGCGATCATCGTGTTCTCCAACGCGGTCATGCGGAACCTGGTCTGGCCGGGCATCTCGCTGGCCCTGCTGGGCGTCTCCGCGGTGGCGATCGGCGGCATCTACCCGTGGGCCGTGCAGACGTTCGAGGTGAAGCCGAGCGCCCGGGACAAGGAGGCGCCGTACATCGAACGCAGCATCAAGGCCACCAGGTCCGCGTTCGGTCTCGACGGCACGAAGACCACACCGTACGCGGCCAGCAACCTCGTTCCACCCGCCAGCCTCGCCACCGACACCTCGGTGGTGTCGAACATCCGGCTGCTCGACCCGCAGCTCGTCTCCGAGACGTACACGCAGCTGCAGCAGGTCCGCGGCTTCTACGACTTCGGTTCGAAGCTGGACATCGACAGGTACTCGGTCAAGGACAAGACCTCCGACTACGTGGTCGGCGTCCGTGAGATCAACTACGGCGAGCTGACCGACCAGCAGAGCAACTGGATCAACCGCCACACCGTCTACACCCACGGGTACGGCCTGGTGGCCGCCCCGGCGAACCAGGTGGTCTGCGGCGGCCAGCCGTACTTCGTCTCCGGCTACCTCGGCGAGAAGGCGCAGGAGGCGTGCTCCTCGCCGACCGAGGAGATCCCGGCCCAGCAGCCGCGGATCTACTACGGCGAGCGGATGGAGGCGAGTGACTACGCGATCGTCGGGCAGAACGGCGACCGCAACGTCGAGTTCGACCGGCCCACCTCCACCGGCGGTGAGCAGTACTACACCTACACCGGCGAGGGCGGCGTCAAGATCGGCTCGTTCCCGCGCCGGCTGCTCTACGCGATCAAGGAGCAGGAGTCGAACTTCCTGCTCTCCGAGGCGGTCAACGAGAACTCGAAGCTGCTGTACGTGCGCAACCCGCGCGACCGGGTGGAGAAGGTCGCGCCGTTCCTCACGCTCGACGGCGACCCGTACCCGGCGGTGGTCAACGGGCGCGTCCTGTGGATCATCGACGGCTACACCACGGCGGCGACCTACCCGTACGCCGAGCGGGTCAACCTCCAGGCCGAGACGACCGACGAGCTGACCGGCCGGGGCACGTTCCAGCTCGCCCGGGAGAACGTCAACTACATCCGCAACTCGGTGAAGGCGACTGTCGACGCGTACGACGGCACGGTCAAGCTCTACTCGTACGACGACACCGACCCGGTGCTCAAGGCGTGGAACAAGGCGTTCGGCGGGGACCTGGTGCTGCCCAAGGGCGACATCCCGGCCGAGCTGGCCGAGCACTTCCGCTACCCGGCCGACCTGTTCAAGGTGCAGCGCAACCTGCTGACCAAGTTCCACGTCACCGACCCCGGCGACTTCTACTCCGGCCAGGACTTCTGGCAGGTGCCGAACGTGCCGGACGCGCCGGACAGCGGGCAGAAGCAGCCGCCGTACTACCTGTTCACCCAGTTCCCCGGGCAGGACGGGCCACGCTTCCAGCTGACCTCGGCGGTGACCCCGAACGGCCGGCAGAACCTCGCGGCGCTGGTCTCCGGGTCGTACGTCGACGGGCAGCCGAAGCTGGAGGTGCTGGAGCTGCCGGACCAGACCCGGATCTCCGGTCCGACGCAGGTGCACCAGCAGATGACCAACAACGGCGACATTCGGCAGCAGCTGAACCTGCTCTCCTCCAACCAGGCGCAGGTGCAGTACGGCAACCTGCTGTCGCTGCCGTTCGCCGACGGCATGCTCTACGTCGAGCCGGTGTACGTGAAGAGCAGCAGCCAGGACGCGTACCCGCTGTTGCAGAAGGTGCTGCTCTCCTACGGTGACGGCGGCTCGTACGTGGTGCTCGCCAACAACCTCGGCGACGGCATCAAGCAGCTCGTCGAGCAGGGCAAGCGGGCACCGAACAACAACCCGCCGCCCAGCACCGACGACAACCCGACGCCCACGCCGTCGCCGTCGCCGACCGGGGGTGACAACAACACGCCGCCGATGAGCGGGGAGCTGGCCCAGGCGGCCGCCCGGGTACAGACCGCGATCGGCGAGGTCAAGGCCGCGCAGGCGTCCGGCGACTTCGAGCGGTACGGACGTGCGCTGAAGGCGCTGGACGAGGCGATGAGCGCGTTCCAGCAGGCCCAGGCCGCGGCGAACGGCTCGGGCAACCCGGCGCCGTCGGGCAGCGTCTCGCCACCGGCGCCGACGTCACCCGCGCCGTCACCGGGCAACTGACGCCGAACTGACACCACGAGCCCGTGGTCCGGGACCGCAACGGTCAACCGGACCACGGGCTCGTGTCGTCAAACGGACTCCCGACCACGATCCCGGACCGGGCGTTTTTCGCCCTGACTGGGTACCCGTTTTGCGCCTCCCCGGGTCGGTGCGCTACGGTTATCGAGCCGACGCGGGGTGGAGCAGCTCGGTAGCTCGCTGGGCTCATAACCCAGAGGTCGCAGGTTCAAATCCTGTCCCCGCTACTCGTGACGAAGGGCCCCGGAGTTCTCTCCGGGGCCCTTCGCCGTTCTCGCGGGTGTCCTGCGCACCCATGGGCGGGTCGCACGCCATGGCCACGGTCCGCGACCGGCCCGGCAGAAGAGAAGTCCCGAGACGCGTATGACTGTGAGTCATGGTTATGGCTCACAGTCATATCGTTTTCGGCCAGAGTGTCTCGGGTTCGACCTCGCCCGGCGAGACGTCGGATCGTCGTGCGGCGCCCGAGGCGGGGATTCCGGGTACCCGGCTGATCTCCAGGAACGGAGTGCGATAGGCTTTACGAGCCGACGCGGGGTGGAGCAGCTCGGTAGCTCGCTGGGCTCATAACCCAGAGGTCGCAGGTTCAAATCCTGTCCCCGCTACTCGTGACGAAGGGCCCCGGAGTTCTCTCCGGGGCCCTTCATCGTGTCCGGCGACATCCTCACCGTCCGCCGTGCCCCGGTTGCGGTCCTCGGCGAGGATGGGGTCATGTCTGCATGGAACAAGTGGTGGGGCCGCCTGGGCGCGGTCCTCGGTACGGTCGTGCTGTCGGTCTTCGTGCCGGTCGCGGCCTGGGCGTCGTCCGGCACCGGCGAGATCGTGGTGGAGGCGGCGCGCCGGCGTTCCCGGGGCGGCTTCGGCTTCCTCGGCCTGCTCTGCTGCCTCGTGGTGGTCGGCGGCATCGTGCTGCTGGTGGTGCTGCTGACGCGCGGCCGCCGCAACCGGCCCCCGCGCTGATCCCCGGCCCACCCCGCCCACGCCGGGCGGGGTGGGGAGGTGGGTCAGCCGGCGAGGGCGGCGTTCGCCTGGGCCATGAAGCGGGAGGTGGCGGTACGGGCGCCGGCCCGCTTGCCGCGGATGCTCTCGGCCGCCTCGATCAGCAGCGTGCGTACCGCGGCGTGCCCCTTGGGCGGCGGCGCGGGCGACGGGCCGGCCAGGTCGTCCAGCTCGGCGCCGAGCGCGGCCATGCGCTTCTCGGCCCGGCCGGTCACCTCCGCGGCGACGAACGAGCGCACCTGCTTGCTGGCGTTCAGGCCGCGTTCGACGCCGAGGAGCCGGCCGGCCGCCACGTTCGTGGTCAGGAAGTCGAGCACGTCCACCACGGCCTCCGGGTGACGGGTGCCCCGGAAACCGGCCCAGTACATCGACGCCCGGGGCCACTGGGCGGCCGGCGTACCCGGGAAGGCCACCGCGCCGAGCTCGTCGTCGGTCAGGCTCTGCAACTCGGGCAGCTGGTGCGACCAGGCGAAGGAGGCCGCGGTGTGCCCGGTGACCACGAGCTGGCGGGCCAGCTCGCCGCTGTCGGCCTGCTCGACCAGGGCGGCGCTCGGTGTGGCCCGGTCGAAGCGGGCCACCTCCCAGAACTCGAACCAGGCGAGCAGTTCGGCGGAGCTGAAGCCGAGCTGCCGCCCCTGGTACAGCTCGCTGCCCTGGCCGCGCAGCCAGAGCCAGAACGCCCGGTAGTCGCCGGAGGCGTCCATGGTGCCGGCCACCCGGTTGCCGGAGGCGCGGGTGACGCGGGCGGCCCAGTTCGTGTACTCCTTCCAGGACATCCCGGTGCGCGGCTCGGGCTGGTTCAGCCGGCGCAGCAGACTGCGGTTGAACACCAGCGCCGCGCTCGTCTGCGCGGCCGGCACGCCCACCGTGCGCTCTTCCACCCGGCCGTAGCGGGCCAGTTGCTCCGGCACCTCGCGCAGGTCGAGCCGCTCGTCGGCGACGTACCGGGTCAGGTCGAGCAGGATGTCCCGGCCCGCGTACTCGGCGAGCAGGGTGTCGTCGATCTGGAACAGGTCCGGCGCGTTCCCGCCGGTGGCCTGCGTGGCGAGCCGGTCGTAGTAGCCGCCCAGCCCCTGCCAGGTGACCCGGAAGCTGACCCGCGGGTTCTGCTGCGAGTACAGCCGCAGCGCCTGTTCGGTGGCCGCGGCCCGGCGGGCGCCGCCCCACCAGAACACGGACAGCTCGATCGGGCCCTCGTCGGCGGCCACCTCCTCCGGGCTGCACCCGGCGAGCAGCGGCAGCCCGCCGGCGGCGAGCGGCAGCCCGGTGAGCGCGCCCAGGAACCGTCGCCGGTCGATCCCGGGACGGGGTACGGACTGCACAGCGCGCACGCGTCTCTCTCCGAAGGTCGGGTGGACGGATCATTTCACCGGCCCCCGGCCGGGTGTCAACGCCGGGCGGGACGGCGGTGGGCGCGCCGGGCGGTCCGCGCCGGTCATGGTGTACTAGCGCCGTGGAACTTCTGCACTCGGGCAAGGTCCGGGACGTCTACGCCGACGGCGCGGACCTGATCCTGGTCGCCTCCGACCGCGTCTCCATCTACGACGTGGTGCTGCCGACCCCGATCCCGGACAAGGGCCGACTGCTCACCGCCCTGTCGCTGTGGTGGTTCGAGCAGCTGTCCGACCTGGTGCCGAACCATGTGATCTCCGCGACGGACGTACCGGCGGAGTTCGCCGGCCGGGCGATCCGCTGCCGGCGGCTGGAGATGGTGCCGGTCGAGTGCGTGGCCCGGGGCTACCTGACCGGCGGCGGCTTCGCCGAATACCAGCGCACCGGCTCGGTCTCCGGGGTACCGCTGCCCCGTGGCCTGGTCGAGGCGTCGATCCTGCCCGAGCCGATCTTCACGCCGTCGACCAAGGCGCCGAAGGGCGAGCACGACGAGCCGATCACGTACGAGCAGGTGGTGGACAAGGTCGGGCCGGAGGTCGCGGAGCGGCTGCGGCAGATCACCATCGACGTCTACCGGCGCGGCGCGGAGATCGCCGCCGAGCGGGGCATCCTGATCGCCGACACGAAGCTGGAGCTGGGCTGGGCGGCGGACGGCACGCTGGTGCTCGGCGACGAGGTGCTCACCTCGGACTCGTCCCGGTTCTGGCCGGCCGAGTCGTACCAGCCGGGCCGCGCCCAGTTCTCCTACGACAAGCAGTACGTGCGGGACTGGGCCACGGCGAGCGGCTGGGACAAGCAGCCGCCCGCGCCGGAGGTGCCGGCCGAGGTGATCGAGGCGACCCGGGCCCGCTACGTCGAGGTGTACGAGAAGCTCACCGGCAACACCTGGGCCTGACGCTCAGTCGACCCAGTCGAGTGTGCGCCGGACCGCCTTGTGCCACTGGCGCAGCTCGTGCTCCCGGTGCGCCGGGTCCATCGTCGACTCCCACTGCGCGTCCGAGCGCCACTTCTCCCGCAGCGTGGCCAGGTCGGGCCAGAACCCGACGGCGAGGCCGGCGGCGTACGCGGCGCCGAGGCACGTGGTCTCGGTGATCCGGGACCGGATGACCGGCACGTCCAGCACGTCGGCGAGGAACTGCATCAGCAGCTCGTTGCCGGTCATCCCGCCGTCGACCCGCAGCCGGCGCAGCGCCACGTCGGAGTCGGCGTTCATCGCGTCCACCACCTCCCGGGTCTGGAAGGCCGACGCCTCCAGCACCGCGCGGGCCAGGTGCCCCTTGGTGATGTAGCCGGTCAGCCCGGCGATCACGCCCCGGGCGTCGCTGCGCCAGTGCGGGGCGAACAGGCCGGAGAAGGCCGGCACCACGTAGCAGCCGCCGTTGTCGTCGACGGTGCGGGCCAGCTCCTCGACCTGCGGGGCGGAGGAGATCAGGCCGAGGTTGTCGCGCAGCCACTGCACCAGCGAGCCGGTGACCGCGATGGCGCCCTCCAGCGCGTACACGGCGGGCTGGCCCTCGATCCGGTACGCCACAGTGGTGAGCAGGCCGTGCCGCGACGGCACCGGGCTGGCACCGGTGTTCAGCAGCAGGAAGCTGCCGGTGCCGTAGGTGCACTTGGCCTCGCCGGGCTGGAAGCAGGTCTGCCCGAACAGCGCCGCCTGCTGGTCGCCGAGCGCGCTCGCCACCGGCACCCCGGCCAGCACCCCCTGGGCGGTGCCGTACACCTCGGCCGAGCTGCGAATCTCCGGCAGCACGGCGGCCGGGACGCGCAGCGCGTCGAGCAGCTCCGGGGCCCAGTCGAGCGTCTCCAGGTCCATCAGCATGGTGCGGCTGGCGTTCGTCACGTCGGTGACGTGCCGGCCTGTCAGCTTCCAGATCAGCCAGCTGTCCATGGTGCCGAACAGCACCTCGCCGCGCTCGGCCCGCTCGCGCAGCCCGTCGACGTGGTCGAGCAGCCAGCGCAGCTTCGGCCCGGCGAAGTAGGTGGCCGAGGTCAGGCCGGTGCGGGCCCGCAGCCGCTCCTCGTCGTACGTCTCGGTCAGCTCGCGCAGCAGCGGGCCGGTGCGGGTGTCCTGCCAGACGATCGCGTTCGCCACCGGGCGGCCGGTCTCCCGGTCCCACACCACTGTGGTCTCGCGCTGGTTGGTGATGCCCACCGCGGCCAGCGACTCGGTGCCGATGTCGGCGCTCGCCAGCGCCTCGCGCACCACGTGCTCGACGTTCGTCCAGATCTCCTCGGCGTCGTGCTCCACCCAGCCGGGCCGGGGGAAGATCTGCCGGTGCTCGCGCTGGGCCACGGCGACGATCTCACCGGCCCGGTCGAAGACGATGCAGCGCGAGGACGTGGTGCCCTGGTCGATGGCGGCGACGAACTCTGCGGTCACGGCAGCACCGTACCCGCCGCGAGCGTCCACCGTCTCCCTCCGGCGGCCCGTACGATCATCAGACGTGCGTGACATTGCCGTGTTCAGCGGGTCGGCCCATCCCGACCTCGCCGCCGAGATCTGCGCCCACCTCCACGTCCCGCTGCACCCGGTGCGGGTGTCCCGGTTCGCCAACGACTGCCTGGAGGTGCAGTTGCAGGCGAACTGCCGGGAGCGCGACGTCTTCCTCATCCAGCCGCTGGTGCCGCCGGTGCAGGAGCACCTGGTCGAGCTGCTGCTCATGATCGACGCGGCCCGGGGTGCGTCGGCCGCGCGGATCACCGTGGTGCTGCCGCACTACGCGTACGCGCGGTCGGACAAGAAGGACGCGCCGCGCATCTCCATCGGTGGCCGGCTCGTCGCCGACCTGCTCACCTCCGCGGGCGCGGACCGGGTGCTGGCCATGACTCTGCACTCGCCGCAGGTGCACGGCTTCTTCAGCGTCCCGGTGGACCACCTGCACGCGCTGCGCGAGCTGGCCGCCCACTTCAAGGGGTACGACCTGAGCAACGCGGTGGTGGTCTCGCCGGACCTGGGCAACGCCAAGGAGGCGGCCGCGTTCGCCCGGATGCTCGGTACGCCGGTGGCAGCCGGCGCGAAGCAGCGTTTCAGCGACGACCGGGTGCAGATCAGCACGATCATCGGTGACGTGGCGGACCGGGACGTGATCGTGCTGGACGACGAGATCGCCAAGGGCAGCACGGTGATCGAGCTGATCTCGCACCTGCGCGAGCGGCGGGTCCGCTCGATCCGGCTGGCCTGTACGCACGGCCTGTTCTCCAGCGGGGCACTGGAGCGGCTGAGCGGGCAGGAGGGCGTCCTGGAGATCGTCTGCACCAACACGGTGCCGATCCCGGCGGAAAAGCGGGTGCCGAAGCTGGAGGTGCTGTCGGTGGCGCCGGCGCTGGCCGAGGCGATGCGGCGGATCCACAACGGGGAGTCGGTGAGCGCCCTGTTCGCCTGACGGTGGCGGGTCAGCCGTCCAGCGGGCCGGTGACGGGCTGGCGGGTGGCGAGCGCGGCGGTGATCCGGACGACGGTGCCGGCGTCGCCGCTCTCCACCTCCATCGCGTCGCTCAGCTCCCGGGCCAGCCAGAGGCCCCAGCCGCCGGCGGTGTCCGGCGCGGGCCGCTCGCGGTCGCGCAGCCGCCGTTCGCTGATCCCGGGCCCGTGGTCGGCGACCTCGCAGACCAGTTCGCCGTTCCGCTCCCAGAGCCGTAGCCAGCCCTGCCCGCCGCCGTGGCGGACCGCGTTGGTGATCAGCTCGTTGACCGCCAGCACGAAGTCGTCCAGCCGTTGGCCGGACAGGCCGGAGCCGTGCGCGCAGGAGGTGACCGAGTGCCGCAGCCCGGTCACCTGCGCCTGGTCGAAGGCGGTGGCGAGAAGCAGGGAAGGTTCGATGGGCACAACCGTACGCGGTGCGGGGAATTCTGCGTCTGTCATGACCCCGTCCCGACGATGCTCCTCGACGACTTTCGCGGCATTTCCACCGTACGTCAGGGTTTCTCGGACCGCACCGCCCGGGGTGGCCTGGACCGGCTGTGACAGGGTGGCCCACATGCCGTCGTCCTCCGGCCTCGAGGGCCCCTTCTGGCGATCGATAGCGGTGTTCCGCTTCGCCGCGCTCGCGTACGTCGGACTGGTCGTGCTGCGCGACGCGGACCGCTACGCACACCCGGTCGCCGCGGGCGGTGTCCTGCTGGCGATGCTGGCCTGGAGCGGCGTGACGGCGGCCGGCTACGGCCGTCCGGGCGGGCGGCGCTGGCCGCTGCTCCTGGCCGACCTCGGCGTGGTGCTGGCGATCATCCTGGTCACGCCGTGGGTGGTGGGCAGCGCGGCGCTCGCCGCCGGGGTGCCGATGCTGACCGCCGCCTGGCTGGCCGGGCCGGTGCTCGCCTGGGCGGTCTCCGGCGGGCGGCGACGTGGCGCGGTGGCCGCGATCGTGCTCGGCGGCGCCGACCTCGCCACCCGGGACCGGATCAGCCCGTCTGCGCTGACCGGGGCGATCCTCATGCTGCTCGCCGGCGTGGTGGTCGGGCACGTGGCGCGGCTGGCGGTGCAGGCGGAGGAACGGTTGCAGCGGGCGGTGGAGCTGGAGGCGGCCACCCGCGAGCGGGAACGGCTGGCCCGCGACATCCACGACTCGGTGCTCCAGGTGCTCGCCCTGGTCCGGCGGCGCGGCGCGGACCTGGACGGCGAGGCGGCCGAGCTGGCCCGGCTGGCCGGCGAGCAGGAGGCGGCGCTGCGGGCGCTGATCGGCCGGGCGGGCGCACCGCCGGATCCGGGCGGGGACGAGCAGGACCTGCGCGACCTGATCGACAGGTACGCCTCGGCCACCGTCGTGGTGTCCGCGCCCGCCACACCGGTGCCGTTACCGGCGCGGGCCGCCGGGGAGCTGGGTGCCGCGGTCGGCGCGGCGCTCGACAACGTGGCCCGGCACGCCGGCGGGCGGGCCTGGGTGCTGATCGAGGACGAGGAGGAGACGGTGACCGTCTCGGTACGCGACGAGGGACCGGGAATCCCGGAGGGGCGGTTGGCGGAGGCCGCCGCGCAGGGGCGGCTCGGGATGGCGCAGTCCATCCGGGGCCGGGTGGCCGACCTGGGCGGCGAGGTGCGGATCGTGTCCGCGCCCGGCGCCGGCACCGAGATCGAGCTGGTCGTGCCGAGGAGCCGCGGGTGAGCATCCGGGTGATGGTGGTCGACGACCACCCGATGTGGCGTGAGGGCGTGGCTCGCGACCTGACCGAGGCGGGTCACCAGGTGGTGGCGACGAGCGGGGAGGGCCGGCAGGCGGTACGGGTGGCCGCGGCGGCCCGTCCCGACCTGGTCGTGCTAGACCTTCAGCTGCCGGACATCTCCGGCGTCGAGGTGATCCGGGGCCTGCGCGCCGCGCTGCCCGACGTGCGGGTGCTCATGCTGTCGGCCAGCGGTGAGCCGCAGGGCGTGCTGGACGCGGTCAAGGCCGGCGCCACCGGCTACCTTATCAAGTCGGCCGCACCGGCGGAGTTCCTGGACGCGGTGCGCCGCACGGCGGCCGGTGAGCCGGTGTTCACGCCCGGCCTGGCCGGGCTGGTGCTGGGGGAGTACCGGCGGCTGGCCGCGGCGCCGCCCGCCCCGGACGACGACGCACCCCGGCTCACCGAACGGGAGACCGAGGTGCTGCGTCTGGTCGCCAAGGGGCTGTCGTACAAGCAGATCGCCGACCGGCTGAGCCTGTCCCACCGGACCGTGCAGAACCACGTGCAGAACACCCTGGGCAAGCTCCAGTTGCACAACCGGGTCGAGCTGACCCGGTACGCCATCGAGCGGGGCCTGGACGACTGAGCGGTCAGCGCGCCTCCGGCGGCCGGGTCTCGTGCACCGCCAGCTCCTCCGCGCTGGCCCCGCCACCGGCCGCGCCGGCGTCGTAGGCGACGTTGTCGGTCTCCTGGTCGGTGTGTGCGCCCTCGTCCGGTTCGACCAGCCGTCCCACCTGGTGGTCGGCGACGCTGCCGAGCTGGCCGTGGTCGTACACGGAGACCGGAGAGTGCGGGTCCGAGACCGGGCCCGGGTCGATCACGTCGGCGTCGAGCTGGGCCTGCGCGGCGGCCTCCTCGCTGTCCGCCTCGGCGGCGATGTCCGGGTCGACCGGGCCGGCGAGCGGGTCGTCGGCGGGGCGCTCGTACTGCTCGCGCTGGAGCTTGTAGTCCAGCGACTCGCCGTCGAGCTGCTCCTCCGCCGTGGTGCCGAACTGGTCCACCGCCACCGGCGTGCGGTCGCCGGGGATCTGGGCCGGGTCGGGGCCGTCCGCCTCGCGCCCGGTCAGCACGTCGTCGTGGGCGCTGGAGTCGTCGTCGGCGGTGTCGGGCAGGCCCGACGCCTCGGGATCGGACACGGGGGTGGGGTACTCGTCGTCGCGCATGCCCGGGAACTACCCACTGCGCTCCCCGCCCTAACCGCGACCGGCCGGGAGGATCGGGAGAAACAGTGCGAAAAGCACCTCAGTTGCGGTACGCCGTCTCGTCCTCGGCGTACAGCACGCACCACACCACCTTGCCGTCGGGCAGCGCCGTGCTGCCCCAGCGCCGGGCCACCGTGTCGATGAGCAGCAGCCCTCGCCCGCCCACCGAGTCCACCGGCGCCGGACCGCCGTACGCGGGCCGCCCGGTCGAGTGGTCCCGGACCGCGAGGTGCAGCGCGCCGCCGCGCGGGGCCAGCCGGAGCGTCATCGGCGTGACCGCGTGCGCCACCACGTTGTTGACCATCTCGGTGACCGCGATGCAGGCCGGCTCGGTCAGCTCCGGCAGTCCCCACCTGGCACAGCCGCCGGTCACCAGCACCCGCGCCTCCCGGGCGGCCTCGACCACCGGGGGCAGCTCGGCGTCGAGCGGCTCGGGCGGCGCGTCCGGTGGCGGCCCGTCCGGGTCGAGCAGCAGCCGCGCGGCGGGCCAGTCGTCGACCGCCCGGCAGACCTCGTCCAGCGCGTCGCGTGCCACCGGATCGGGGATCCGCACCCCGGACAGGTCCACGAGCAGCACCCCGGGGTGCCGCCACAAGCGGGCGAGCAGCGCGTCCCGTACGGCCTCCACCTCGGACCGGTCGAGCACCCCGGTCAGCCGGACCGTCGGCGAGGAGTCGTCGGTCTCCACCAGGCAACGCGCATCCGTCGGCATGATCGCCCCATTGTGCACCTCGGTCCGCGCCCGCGCACCGGTCCGGTCGACGGGACTCACGGCCGACCGGACCGCGACCGGCGGCTGAGAGCCGCCACCGTGCCGGCAGCGGTGCCGGCGGCCAGCCCGACCGCCGCGGTCAGCCGAAGCACCTGCCCGCGCCGGCCGGACCACCCGTCGGTCCGCTCCGCCTCCGCGTCCGGCGTGAAAACCGCGCCGGTCGAGTCGGCGCGTACGCCGGGGCCGAACTGGGTGCGCGCGGTGTACCAGCCCAGCACGCGCTCGGCCAGCGCCGGGGCGAGCCGCCACTGGAGGCCGATCAGCCGGGCCGCGCCGCCCGCGTACGCCTCGCGCCGGGGCCGCCGCAGCAACTTGACGATCGTCTCGGCGACCATCTCCGGCGGGTACACCGGCGGCGGTGGGGTCAGCTCCCGGCCGGAGTGGTTGGCGGCGTGCCGGAAGAACGGCGTGTCGATGGTGGCGGGCAGCACCGTGCAGATCGAGATGTTCCCCCGGCCGGTCACCCGCAGCTCCTGCCGGACCGTGTCGGCCAGTCCTCGGATCGCGTGCTTGGTCGCGTTGTACGCCGACTGGTACGGCATCGCCACCTCGGCCAGCACCGAGGCGTTGTTGACCAGCACCCCGCCGCCGGCCGCGTCGAGCCAGGGCAGCGCGGCGCGCGTCCCGTACACGGCGCCGAGCAGGTTCACGTCCACCACCCGGCGGAACTCGGCCACCGGGATCTCGTCGAACAGCCCCACGGTGCCCACCGCCGCGTTGTTGATCCAGGCGTCGATCCGGCCGAACTCGGCCACCGCCCGCCCCGCCAGCCGCTCCACGGCCTCCGGGTCGGTCACGTCGGTGGACACCACCAGGGCCCGGCCGCCCAGTTCCCGGCAGTACGACGCGACCCGGCGCAGCGCGGACTCGGTCCGGGCCGCCAGCACCACGTCGGCACCCCGGCGGGCCAGCGCGTACGCGGTGGCGGCGCCGATCCCGCTGGAGGCGCCGGTGATGACCACTGTTGCGTCGGAGAGGCTGCGGGTCAGGGGCATTCCCCGTCGGTACCCCCGGGCCGGGCGGTCATGCCGACCGTTTTCGCCGGTGATCGGCATCGGACGGCTGTCCCGTCCGCGGGACGCCGTGGCCGGGCGACGCCGATCTGTCAGGTTTGGGCGCACCGGACCTGGGTTAATGGGACGCTCTGACCGGAGACCCCGCTCGCAGAGAACGCATGGAGGTGCACCATGCGCGTCGGCCTTGTATGCGCGCACGCCGGCTCGTCCACCGACGGTCCCACCGTCGGGACGCAGGAGCACATTGCGCGCGTGGCGGCGGAGCTCGCCGCCCGGGGCCATGACGTCCGCGTCTACGAGCGCCGCGCCGCGTCCGCCCAGCCCGCCCTGACCGAACTCGACGGCTACCGGGTGGAACGTGTCCCGGTCGGGCCGCCCGACATGCTCTCCACCGCCGAGCTGGTCCCGTTCGTCGCCGAGTACGGCCGCTGGCTGGCCGGGCAGTGGGCCGGGGACTGGACCCCCGACGTGGTGCACGGGCACTACTGGGTCGGCGGGCTGGCCGCCGCGCACGCGGTCCGCGCCACGGACATCCCGGTGGTGCAGACGTTCCACTCGCTCGGTGTGGAGCAGTTGCGGCACCTCGGTCGCGGGTACGGCGGGCCGGGGGAGCGCATCCCGCTGGAGCGGGCGCTGACCCGGGCCGTGGACGTGGCGGTGGCCCAGTGCAACGACGAGGTCGACGAGCTGACCCGGATGGGCCTGCAACGCACAGCGGTGGCGATGGTGCCGACCGGGGTGGACACCGGCCAGTTCCACCCGGACGGCGAGGCGGCGCCCCGGGACCAGCGGCCCCGGATCCTCTCCGTCGGCGGGCTCGCGCCCGGGCACGGCCAGGACGACCTGATCCGGGCGATGCGGCTGGTCGGTGACGCGGAACTGGTGATCGCCGGCGGTCCGCCGCCCGAGCGGCTGGACGGGCACGCCGAGGCGCGCCGGCTGCGCGACCTGGCCGAGAGGGCGGGGGTGGCGGAGCAGGTGAAGCTGGTCGGCGCGGTGCCGCACGACCAGATGGCCACCTGGTACCGCTCCGCCGACGTGGTGGCCTGCACTCCGCACTACGCGTCGGCCGGGCGGGTGTCGCTGGAGGCGATGGCCTGCGGCGTGCCGGTGGTCGGCTACGCCATGGGCGGCATCGCCGACGCGGTGGTGGACGAGGTGACCGGCAAGCTGGTGCCGCCGGGTGACGTCCGCACGCTCGGGGTCACGCTGCGCCGGCTGCTGTCCGACAACGCCGGACGGTTCGCGTACGGGCACGCCGCGGTGGACCGGGTCCGGTGCAGCTACACCTGGGAACGTACCGCCGCCGCACTGGAGCGCCTCTACGAGCGGGTGATCGGGCGCCGCCGCCCGGCCACCCCGATCGAGCCGACGCCGGTCGAGGCGACGCCGCCGGTCGAGGTGGTCGTCTCCGAACGCGGACCGGTCGAGGCCGCCTGAACCGGCACCATAGCGGCGCCCACCATCGCCTTCTGGCGGGCGCCGCTGTGGTGGTGCTGCGGTTCGGCGTACCGGGTCAGGCCGACCACCGCCGCGAGCGTAACCAGGAAGCCGAGCCCGGCCAGCCACTCCCGGCCGGGCCAGATCTTGTCGTTGAGCAGCAGCAGGCCGACGATCGCCGCGGGTACCGCGCCGGCGGCGTCCATCGCCGCGACCGCCGCCGTGGTCGAACCGCGCTGCATGGCCAGCCCGAGCAGCAACTGGCCGATCAGCGAGTGGACGATCAGCAGGTAGAGCAGCGGGTCGCGGACGAACGCCTCCACCGACCCGGCCGAGGCGAGCGGGCGGGCCGCTACCGCCGCGGCGGAGAACGCCATCCCGGCCAGCGAGCCGAGCACCACCGACCCGAGCGCGCCGTGCAGCCGGGCGGCGAAGAAGCCGGAGGCGGCGATCGCCACCACCGCCACCGCCAGGCCGACCAGCCCGGCGGTGCCGAGCTGCCGTGACGGCGCCGGCTGGGCGGAGAGCACGAGCGCGGTGATGCCCGCGAACAGCAGCACCAGCAGTACCACCTCGGCTGCCGGCAGCCGCCACTTGAGCACCAGCACGCCGAGGACGGCGGTCACCCCGAGCCCGGCCGCCACGCTGGCCTGGACCAGGAACAACGGCAGGTCGCGGCGGGCCAGGAAGGCCAGCACGAAGCCGACGACCTGGCAGGTCAGGCCGATCAGGTACGTCCGGTGCCCGGCCAGGCGCAGCAGCAGCCCGGGGTCGAACGTGTGGTGCACGGTGGTCCGCGCGGCCGCGACCGACTGGAGGAGGTTGGCGAAGCCGTACGCGATGATCATCGCCGCCAGGAAGCACCAACCGGAGGAAACCACCTGGCGAGGATAGAGGCTCCCCCGGGGTCAGCGCTCGGCTGGACGGCCGAGCCGGGCCAGGATGTCGTCGTGCAGCGCCCCGTTGCTGGCCACGGCGCTGATGTCGGCGGAGTCGGCGCCGGCCGGCGCGGGCCGCCCGGCCAGATCCGTGACGACTCCGCCCGCCTCGGTGACGATCGGGACCAGCGCGGCGATGTCCCACAGCGACAGCTCCGGCTCCACCATCACGTCCAGTGCACCCTCGGCCAGCAGCATGTAGCCGTAGAAGTCGCCGTACGCGCGGCTGCGCCAGGTGTCGCGCATGAGCTGGAGCACCGCGTCCAGCCGCCCGGCCTGCTCCCAGCCGGTCAGCGACGAGTAGCAGAAGCTCGCGTCGCCGAGCGCCGTCACGCCGGAGACCCGGATCGGCGTGCCGTCCGCCGGGCCGGTGCCGGCGAACGCGCCCGCGCCGAGCGCGCCCCACCAGCGGCGGCCCAGCGCCGGGGCGGAGACCAGGCCGAGCACCGGCCGGTCGTGCTCCAGCAGCGCGATCAGGGTGGCCCAGACCGGTACGCCCCGGACGAAGTTCTTCGTGCCGTCGATCGGGTCGATCACCCAGCGCCGCCCGTCCGGCCCGGCCGGCGGCTGCTCGCCGTACTCCTCGCCGAGCAGACCGTCGCCGGGACGGTGGGCGGCCAGCAGCGCGCGGATCTCCCGCTCCACTGCGGTGTCCGCGTCGGAGACCGGGGTCAGGTCCGGCTTGGACTCGACGCGCAGGTCGAGCGCGCGGAACCGGGCCGAGGAGACGGCGTCCGCGGCGTCGGCGAGCAGGTGGGCGAGGGCGAGGTCGTCGGCGTACCCGGTCATGACGGACACGCTAGTGGCGGCGGCCCGGCCGGCGACGGCGGGTCGCCGCCGGTCCGCCGGTCAGGACCCGGCGAGCGGATCGCCGGGGTTGCGCTCCGGCTCGCGCGGGTCGCCGTCGCCGCTGCGGGAGGCCAGCAACCGGCGGTACGAGGCGAGCCGGCGCGCGTCCGCCTTCCCGGCGGCCACCCAGGCGTCGAGCGCGCAGTCCGCCTCGTCGGCGGTGTGCGGGCAGTTGGCCGGGCAGTCCACGGTCGCCTCCACCAGGTCGGGGAAGCCGTGCAGCAGGCTCTCCGCGGACACGTGGGCCAGCCCGAAGCTGCGTACCCCGGGGGTGTCGACGATCCAGCCGGTGTCGCCGTCGGCGCCGGGCTCGGCGGGCAGCCGCAACGCCACCGCGCTCGTCGACGTGTGCCGGCCCCGGCCGATCGCGCTGACCGTGCCCACCGCCCGTTCGGCGTCCGGGACGAGGCGGTTGACGAGCGTCGACTTGCCCACCCCGGAGTGGCCCACCATCACCGAGACCCGGCCGGCGAGAAGCGCCCGCAGCGCGGCCAGGTCGGAGTCCGGGCGGATCAGCACGTACGGCAGCTCCAGCTCGGTGTAGTAGCCGAGCACCGCCTCCGGGCCGGCCAGGTCCGCCTTGGTGAGGCAGAGCAGCGGCTCGATGTCGGCGTCGTACGCGGCCACCAGGCAGCGGTCGATGAACCCGGTACGCGGCGGCGGGTCGGCGAGCGCGCTGACGATCACCAACTGGTCGGCGTTCGCCACCACCACCCGTTCCAGCCGCCCCTCGGCGGTGGTCTCGTCGTCGTCGGCGGTGCGGCGCAGCACCGAGGTCCGCTCGGCGATGCGCACGATCCGGGCCAGCGCGCCCGGCGCACCGGAGGTGTCCCCGACCAGCCCCACCCGGTCACCCACCACCACCGACTTGCGTCCGAGCTCGCGGGCGCGCATCGCGGTCACGAGCGGCGCATCCGGTCCGGCACCGGACAGCACGCAGGTGTAGCGGCCCCGGTCGACGGCGATGACGAAGCCCTCGACGGCGTCGGCGTGGCGGGGCCGGGTGCGCGTTCGTGGGCGCGACGACCGGCCCGGCCGGACCCGGACGTCGTCCTCGTCGTACTCACGCCGCTTCGTCGCCAGGACGTCCCCCGCTCTCAGTTCTTGCCGGTCACCATCCCCGACCATAGTGCCGGGAACTCCGGCATGGTCTTGGAGGTGCACGCCACGTCGTCGACCTCGATGCCGGGGACGGCCAGCCCGGCCACCGCCGCCGCGTGCGCCATCCGGTGGTCGGCGTACGTACGGAACGTCCCGCCGCGCAGCGGTCGGGGCCGGATGTCCAGCCCGTCGCGGGTCTCGGTGATGTCCGCGCCGAGCGCGGTGAACTCCTTCGCGAGCGCGGTGACCCGGTCGGTCTCGTGGCCCCGGATGTGGCCGATGCCGGTGAGCCGGGACGGACCGTCGGCGAGCAGCGTGAGCGCGGCCAGCACCGGGGTCAGCTCGCCGACGTCGGAGAGGTCGGCGTCGATCCCGCGCACCGTGCCGGTGCCCCGCACGGTCAGGCCGTCGGTGCCGAGGCTCACCTCGCCGCCCATCCGGTGCAGCAGGTCCCGGAGCCGTTCGACCGGCTGGAGGCTGCTGCGCGGCCAGCCCTGCAGCGTCACCTCGCCGCCGGTGACCAGCGCGGCGGCGAAGAACGGCGCGGCGCCGGACAGGTCCGGCTCGATCTCCCAGCCGCGCCCGGACAGCGGGCCCGGCTCGACCGTCCACACGTCGGGCGTGGTGTCGTCCACGGCGGCGCCGGCCGCGCGCAGCATCTGCACCGTCATCCGCACGTGCGGCGCGGACGGCACGGGCGGCCCCTCGTGCCGGACCACGACGCCCCGGTCGAAGCGGGGCGCGGCGAGCAGCAGCCCGGAGACGAGCTGGCTGGACGCGGAGGCGTCGATCACCACGTCGCCGCCGGTCACCCGGCCCGCGCCGAGGACGACGAGCGGCAGGCTGCCGGCCGGTGGTGCGTCGATGCGGACGCCGAGCGTGCGCAGCGCGCCGATCAGCGGCCCGAGCGGCCGGGTCCGGGCGTGCGGGTCGCCGTCGAACGTGACCCGCCCGGCGGCCAGTCCGGCCACCGGGGGCAGGAAGCGCATCACGGTGCCGGCCAGGCCGACGTCGACGTGCGCCGGGCCGGCCAGCGGGTGGGGGCGGACCAGCCAGCGGTCGTCGTCCGAGATCGACATGTGGGCGCCGAGTGCGCGCAGGCCACCGGCCATCAGTTCGGTGTCCCGGGCGCGCAGCGGCCGGGCGAGTGTCGACGGCCCGCCGGCGAGCGCGGCGAGCACCAGGGCCCGGGCGGTCATCGACTTGGAGCCGGGCAGGCGCAGCGTCGCGGCGACCGGGTCGCTCGCGGTCGGCGCGGTCCACTGCTGCGGCGGACGCGTCGCGGTCGGATTGCTCACCGTTACATTCTGCCAAGCTCACGGCCTGGTGGAACCGTCCGGCGCCGCTGCTCCCGTTGGGCGGGACAGCCGGAACGTCCGGATGCGGCTAGCGTGGGCGCCATGTGCGGGAGGTACGCCACGACCCGGAGCGCCGCCGACCTGAGCGCGCTGTTCGAGTCGGCCGACGAGACCGGCGGGGTGACGCCGGACTACAACGTCGCGCCGACCGACCCGGTGCCGCTGGTCCGGCTCGCCCCGGAGGGGCACCGGCTGCTCTCCCTCGGCCGCTGGGGCCTGCTCCCGCAGTGGTCGCGCAGCGCCGCCGGGGCCGCCCGCATGATCAACGCGCGGGCCGAGACGGTCGCCACCAGCCGGGCGTACGCGCCGTCCTTCGCCCGCCGTCGCTGCCTGGTCCCCGCCGACGGGTGGTACGAGTGGGTCCGCCTCGCCGACGGCGGGCGGCAGCCCTACTTCATGACCCCGCGGGACGGCTCGGTCCTGGCCTTCGCCGGCATCTGGTCGGTCTGGGAGTCGGCCGGTGCGGCCCGGCTCACGTTCAGCGTGCTCACCACCGCCGCGGTCGGCGAGCTGGCCGAGGTGCACGACCGGATGCCGCTGCTGCTGTCGCCGGAGCGCTGGGCGGAGTGGCTCGGCCCGGCCGAGGAGCCGGCGGAACTGCTCGCGCCGCCGGACGCCGGCCTGCTCGCCGGGCTGGAGATCCGGCCCGTGTCCCGGGCCGTCGGCGACGTCCGCAACGACGGCCCGGAGCTGGTCGCCGCGGTGGCTCCGGCGGGTGCCGGGACGGCCGCCGGACCGACGCTGTTCTGATCACGCTCCGCCACATTTGCGCGCCCCGTTTGCCGGGGTTGGGCCGGAAAAGTCGCCCGGACGTTCAGTCAGTTTCATTGAAGACCCTTGTCCTTACGTATTCGAATGCGATAGAACACAGCGCCGGTGATGGGCGTCTGTTCGCACGGGGCGGATGACACTCATCGATCTTGTGAGAGATCTACGCCGGTTCCCACGGGGGAGGTGGGTGTATTGACACGGGCACGTATGCCGCGTCCGCACGAGGTAGCCGCCGCGCGGCGCGATCCGCGACTGCTGCGGGCGCTGAGCGAACGACGCCAGGACGACGCGTGGCGCACCAGGGGCACCTGTCAGAACGTCGATCCGGAGACGTTCTTTCCGGCACCGAACGAACCGGCCGACGCGGCGGTGGCGCTCTGCCGCACCTGCGACGTCCAGGGCTCCTGCCTGGCCTGGGCGCTTGAGGTGGGCGACTGCCACGGCGTCTGGGGCGGCACCACGCCGCGTGAGCGGCGCGCCATGCTGGTGGCCTGGCGCAGCGAGGTGCAGCCGGATCCGGACGCGCTCGACGACGCCGGTCCGCCGGTGCGCGACCGCCTGCTCACGCTGGTTCCGCTGAGCTGATCCCGACGTCGCCCGTGGTCCGCTCCGGCAGGCCGCGGGCGACGTCGGCGTCTCCGCGCCGAACCACCGGCGGGCGCGCCGGTCCGCGCACAATGGGCCGGTGCGGCACGACGACGAGATCGACACCCCACGCGGACCCGCCCGGCTCCGCTTCGACACACCCGCCGACGCCACCACGGTGCTGGTGCTCGGGCACGGCGCCGGTGGTGACGTGGACGCGCCCGACCTGACCGCGGTGCGGGACGCGGTGCTCGCCGCCGGGGCCGGGGTGGCCCTGGTGACCCAGCCGTACCGGGTCGCCGGGCGACGCGCGCCCGCTCCCGCCGGGCACCTCGACGAGGCGTGGACGGCGGTGCTGGCCGACCTGCGTCGCCGTGCCCCGCTGGTGCGCCACTGGGTGGTCGGCGGCCGGTCCAGCGGCGCCCGGGTGGCCTGCCGTACCGCCACCGCCGTAGAGGCGGCCGGAGTGGTCGCGCTGGCGTTCCCGCTGCACCCGCCGGGACGACCGGAACGCTCCCGGGCCGGCGAACTGCTCACCGGGCTGCCCACGCTCGTCGTCAACGGCGACCGGGACCCGTTCGGCGTGCCCGAGCCGGGCCCCGGCATCGAGGTGGTGGTCCGGCCGGGGGAGCGCCACGACCTGCGCCGCGATCCGGCTGGTACGGCCGCCGTGGTGCGGGACTGGCTGCGCGTACACGGGTGGTCGTCCTGACCGGGCGGCGCGCGCCGTGACCGTCCGGCGCGGCGGGTCGTTGCACCGGTTGGTGCCGGCCGCCCGGTTCGGGCGCGCCGGGGCCACCCTCCCAGGCCCTTCCTGGTCCCAGCGTCGGTCGCGGCCGAGGCCGGGACCAGGATCGGGTGGGGCCGGAGGAATGCCACGCCCCACAACTCGCGTTACTTCCCTTGGACGACGACAGAGCCATCGCGAGGGGGGTGACCGGTGCCGACCGAGACACGGAGCCGGGAACGGGACGAACGGGACGAGCGCCAGCTCCGGCGGCTGCTCGACGCGCCGGAGTGGCCCGCGGCGGCGTCGGTCGTGAGCACCGGCACACACTCCGGAAGTGAATCTGCCGGCAAGCGGGTACGCGTATCCTCGGCGGGAAAGCATCCGACGCGAGGGGATGTGCGGTTGACCACCGAGAAGACGGACGAGCGCAGGGCCCGCTTCGAGCGGGACGCGATGCCCTTCGTCGATCAGCTCTACGCTGCCGGGCTGCGGATGACCCGCAACCCGGCGGACGCGGAGGACCTGGTTCAGGAGACGTACCTGAAGGCGTACGCCGCCTTCCACCAGTTCGAGCAGGGCACGAACCTGAAGGCCTGGCTCTACCGGATCCTGACCAACACCTACATCAACACCTACCGCAAGCGGCAGCGCCAGCCCATCCAGGCGCCGACCGAGGAGATCACCGACTGGCAGCTCGCCGAGGCCGAGTCGCACACGTCCAGCGGCCTGCGCTCGGCCGAGACGGAGGCGCTCGACCGGCTGCCGGACAGCGACGTCAAGGAGGCCCTCCAGCAGTTGCCGGAGGAGTTCCGCCTGGCCGTCTACCTGACCGACGTCGAGGGCTTCTCCTACAAGGAGGTCGCCGACATCATGGGCACGCCGATCGGCACCGTGATGTCCCGTCTGCACCGTGGCCGACGTAATCTGCGGAAGCTGCTGGAGCAGTACGCGGCGGAGCGGGGTTTCAGCGCCGCCTCGTCGAAGAAGGGTTCGACCGCCGCCGCCGGCCGGGAGGTGTGACCGTGAGCTGTGGACAACCGCACGAGACGGACTGCCACGAGGTCCTCGCCGAGGTCTACCTCTACCTCGACCTGGAGTGCGCCGAGGAGCGCCGGGTGCTGATCCGGCACCACCTGGACGAGTGCGGGCCGTGCCTGCGCGAGTACGGCATCGAGCAGGAGGTCAAGGCGCTGGTCGCCCGGTGCTGCGGCAACGAGGCGGCCCCGGAGAAGCTGCGGGAGCGGCTGCGCCTGCGGCTGACCGAGCTGGTGGTCTTCGAGACCACCGAGTCCCGCGAACTGGCCGACTGACGAACGACGCGAGACGGCCCGGGTCCGATCACGGACCCGGGCCGTCTCGCTGTCCGGCGACTGCGCCGCCTGATCGGATGATCAGGAGTTGGGGCGCTTGCCGTGGTTGGCGCTGCTCTTCTTACGGGCCTTCTTCTTGCGGGCCTTCTTCGCCATGCTCTGCCTCCTTGTACTGGTCACGGTTCCGTCCGCGGCGGGGCGCGGCGGAAGGTCGCGGTGTGGCCCACCGGGCTCGCCGGTGGCCGACCCGCACGATGCTAGTGCCGTCACCGCCCGCCGGGGCGCGGCGGGGCGGATCGCGGCCCGGTGGTGCGCGGCCCCGCGTGACCGGCGTCATGATTGGATACCGTTCGCAGGATTGTCGGGGAGCTGTCGGGGAGAGGGAGGGCCGCGAGATGGCCGAGGAGATCCGCGCCGAGATGGTGGCGAACGTCTGGAAGGTCGTCGTGGCGGCCGGCGACACGGTGTCCGAGGGCGACACCCTCGTCATCCTGGAGTCGATGAAGATGGAGATCCCGGTGGTCGCCGAGTCCGACGGCGTGGTGCAGAAGCTCGCCGTCAACGAGGGCGACGTGGTGCAGGACGGCGACCTGATCGCGGAGATCGGTTGACCGGCCTGCGGGTGCGCCGCGCCGAGCCGGCGGACTTCCCCGTCGTGGCCCGGCTGACCGTCGCCGCGTACGAGGCGGACGGCCAGCTCAAGGACGAGAGCGGGTACGCGCCGGTGCTCGCCGACGTGGCCGGCCGCGCCGAGACCGGCGAGGTGCTGGTGGCCGTCGACGACGCCACCGGCCAGGTGCTCGGCGCGGTGACGTTCGTGCTGCCCGGCACCCCGTACGCCGAACTGGCCGGCCCGGGCGAGGCCGAGTTCCGGATGCTCGCCGTGGATCCGGCCGCGCAGGGCCGGGGCGCGGGCGCCGCGCTCGCGGCCGCCTGCGTGGCGCGCGCCACGGAGCTGGGCTGCACCGCCGTGGTGATCTGTGTCCGCGCCGGGATGGCGGCGAGCGCACACCGCCTCTACGAGCGGCTCGGTTTCGTCAGGTACCCGGAGAAGGACTGGACGCCGCTGCCCGGCATCGACCTGCGCGGCCTGCGGCTGGACCTGACCGCGGCGGGCTGAACCGGCTCAGCCCTGGCCGGTCTCGCCGATCTTGGCGAGCAGCTCGTCGGCCACCTGGAGCGCGATCCGCTTGCGCTCGTCGTCGGTGATGCCCGGCACGCGTACCGCGAACCAGCTGCTGTGCACCGCGAACAGCGTGAGCGCGGCGCGGAGCTGGGCGGCGGGTGAGTCGTCGCCGCGGCACAGCTCGTGCGCCAGCCGCATCATCCGGTCCCGCATCTGCTGGCCGGCGACCAGGCTCTTGAGCACCGTCTGGTTCTGCTCGAAGAAGCGCATCACCTGGGGCAGGTCGCCGGCGAACATGCTGTCGGCGTATTTGCCGATCAGGGCGCGCCGGGTCGCCAGCGTGGGCGGCTGGCCGGCGGCCCAGGCGATCAGCTCGTCCATCCGGCGCAGCCGGTCGTCGACCAGGCTGGTGACGATCTCGTCCTTGCTCTTGAAGTGGTAGTAGAGCGCCGCCTTGGTCACGCCGAGCCGCTCGGCGATCTCCCGCAGCGACGTCTTCTCGTAGCCCTGTTCGGTGAAGAGTTCCAAGGCGACGGCCTGGATCCGCTCCCGCGTGCCACCTGTGGTCTCCCTCACCGGCCGACATCCTTCCAATCCGCTTGACGTGCGCCCGCCATCAGCTTACCGTCCGGCTAGTAAGCAAACTAGCCGGGCGGCAAGTAAGTCGATCATCCGATCTGCGGGGGAGCCTACCGATGAGTCAACCAGCCCAGGTGACCACGAGACCCAATGTCCGGGTCGTCCTGTTCGGTCTGATGATCGCGATGATGCTCGCGATGCTCGACAACATGATCGTCAGCACCGCGCTGCCGCGGATCGTCTTCGAGTTCGGCGGCGCCGACCACTTCACCTGGGTGGTCACCGCGTACGTGCTGGGCACCACCGTCTCCACGCCGATCTGGGGCAAGCTCGGCGACCTGTACGGCCGCAAGACGGTCTTCCTCACCGCTGTGGTCGTGTTCCTGGTCGGCTCCGCGCTCTGCGGCATGTCCGGCTCCGGCGTCTTCGGCGGCGCCGACACCGGCATGACCGAGCTGATCGCGTTCCGCGCCGTCCAGGGCCTCGGCGCGGGCGGCCTGATGGTCGGCGTCATGGCGATCATCGGTGACCTGGTCCCGCCCCGCGAGCGGGGCCGCTACCAGGGCATGATCGCCGGCATCATGGCCATCGCGATGGTCGCCGGCCCGCTCGTCGGCGGTTTCATCACCGACAACCTCTCCTGGCGCTGGGCGTTCTACGTCAACCTGCCGCTGGGCGGCGCGGCGCTGCTGGTCCTCGCCACCACCATGCACCTGCCGAAGTACCGCACCGAACACAAGATCGACTGGTTGGGCGCGGCGCTGCTGTCCGTCGGCATCACCGCGATCGTGCTGGTGACCACGTGGGGCGGCAACGAGTACGACTGGATCTCGCCGCAGATCCTCGGCCTCGCCGTGCTGGCGGCGCTCGCGCTCGGCGCGTTCGCGGTGGTGGAGCGGCGCGTGCCGGAGCCGATCCTGCCGCTGAGCCTGTTCGCCAACCGCAACTTCGCGCTGATCTCGGTGATCGGGTTCCTGCTCGGCTTCGCCATGTTCGGCGCGATGAACTTCCTGCCGCTCTACCAGCAGACCGTGCAGGGGGCGTCGGCCACGAACAGCGGCCTGCTGCTGCTCCCGCTGATGTTCGGCATGCTCGTGGTGTCGCTGGTGGTCGGCCGGACCATCACCAAGACCGGCCGCTACCGCGTCTTCCCGATCGTCGGCGGCGTGGTCATGGTCGCCGGGATGGGCCTGCTCAGCCTGCTGGACGTGGACACCGGCAAGGCGCAGTCCTCGCTCTACATGATCGTGCTCGGCGTCGGCATGGGTTTCCTCATGCAGACCTCGATGCTGATCGCGCAGAACAGCGTGGAACAGAAGGACCTCGGCGCGGCCAGCGGCGCGGCCACCTTCTTCCGGTCCATCGGCGGCTCGTTCGGCGTCTCCCTCTTCGGCGCGATCTTCGCCAACCGCCTGGCCGACTCGGCCGCCGGTGCCGCGTTCGCGGGCTCGGGTGGCGAGGGCGGCGCGATGGACCTGGAGGCGCTCAAGAAGCTCACCGGCCCGATGCGCGAGGCGGTGCTCGGCGGCCTCTCCGACGCCATCTCGCACGTCTTCTTCTGGGCCGTCCTCTTCACGGTGGCCGTACCGGTGCTCGCCTGGTTCATCAAGGAGGTGCCGCTGCGCGCGACGAACGACGTACCGCCGGCCGGCACCACACCGGAGGACGAGGCCGAGGCCGCGCTCGGCAAGGCCCCCGTCGCCTGACGCATCGTCGCGGCCCCGCCACCCCCCGGGGGTACGCGGGGCCGCCGCGTACCCACTCCAGTGAGGCGCCGCGGTGCCCCGGTGCCCGGTACTTCCGCCCGCTGCCCGCCAGTTCGGGGAGGTGGCGGGGTCCGGGGCGAGTTGATCGCGCCACCTCGGCGAGGTGGCGGCGCTCGGCTGGGTGGTGTGGGCCGGGGAGCGGGCAGGAAATGGGGCCCCGGGACGGTCCCGGCGCTCAGCCGCTGCGGAACAGGGCGGTGAGGCGTCGCCAGAGACGCCGGAGCGGACCGCCCTCGGCGCCGGCGATCAGCCGTTCGGCGGTGGCGCGTGCCGCCGGGTCGAGGGCGGGGGTGGCCCGCGCCAGGTACGCCAGCGAAACCGCCACCGGGGTACGCCGGATCGGCCCGGCGGCCACCTCGGCGATCCGCCCGGACACCAGCGCGGCCACGTCGGCGCGGGTGTCCGGATGCACCCAGGCGGCGGTGACCAGGGCGAACAGTGCCGCCTCGGCGGCCGGTCCGGGATCGCCGGCGGCCAGTTCCCCCAGCACCCGACGCCGGGTCGACCACTCCCACGGCTCGTCGGTGCGGTGGTGCAGCAGGCCGAGGCAGGCCCAGACCTGCGCGCAGCGCGTCCACAGTGCCGGATCCTGCCCGCCGAGCACCCGGCCCAGCGCTGTCGCCGGCGCCTCCGGCGGGTGTGCCAGCAGGGCGAGCAGGTCGGCGAGGTCCAGTGTGGCCAGCCCGACCGCGGCGTCGTACGCGGCCGGCGGATGCGCCCACGCCGGGTGCGCGAGCTGCTGGAGCCGCCGTACCGCCGCCGCCGAGGGAGCGGGACCGTCCGGGGCCGGGGCGTCGTCGCCCGCCGGGGTCACCTGCCCGAGCCAGGGGCGGCCCCGGCAGCACTCGGCGAGGTCACCGTGCTCGTGCGTGTCGTCCGGGTGGTCGCGGACGAAGTCGGCGAGCGCCACCAGGTGGTCCACGTCGCCGTCGCGCAGGTAGCGCAGCCGGTGCGCGGTGTGTACCGCGCAGTCGAACGCGGGGTCCTTCGCCAGTGCCCTGTCGATCCAGCCCAGTGCCGCGTCGAGGCGGCCGTTGTCGGCCAGCGTGCCGGCGATGTCCGCGTAGACGGCGAGGTCGTCGGGGTCGAGCGCGACAGCGCGTTCCAGTGCGGCGAGCGCCTCGGCGGTCCGGCCGGCGCTGCGGTACGCGTAGCCGAGCCACACCTCGCCGAGTTTGGTGGGCTGTGCGCGTACCCCCCGGGTGGCCCAGGTGACGGCGAGGGTGACCTCGCCGAGGCGCCGGGCCAGCGCGGACGCCGCGCCCAGCAGCAGCGGATGGGCCGGATGGACGGTGATCGCGTTGCGGGCCAGCGTGAGGTACGGCGCGAGCGGCTCGCGCAGCCGGCGCGGCGCGGGGTCCGGCGCTGCCGCGCAGACCTGCATGAGGATCCGGGCGGTGCGCTCGGGGTCGAGGCGTTCCGGCAGGTCGGAGGCGGTCACCCAGGGCACGGCGGCCCAGGGCGCGGTGGGCGCGTAGCCGGTGGCGGCGGCCAGCAGGTCGAGCCCTTCGGCGGGGCGGCCGGCGGCGGCGAGCAGATGCGCGCGGGCCACCACGGCGCCGACGAACGCCTGCTGACCGAGCGGGAAGAGGTCCAGGTCGCCGCCGCTGGCCGCGTTCAGCCGGGCGAGCGTCTCGTGCGCCTCGGGCAGCGTGGGGGAGCGGACCAGCGCGGCGGCCACGTGGTCGGCGGCGTGCCGCAGGTCCCCCTCGCCCAGCGCCAGCCGGGCCAGTGCGAGTTCCTCCTCCGCGGAGAGCGCGGCGTCGTCCTCGGGCACGTCGTCCTCTCGCCGGTCGGGTCGGTCAGCCGGGCAAGCCTAGGGGATCTTCCGTCGATTAGTGATCCACTGCGCACTCCTGTTCGTTGCGTTGATTGAGGCTGCTCAAACGTGCAAGACTGAGCATCGAACGCGCGGGAAACGCGCAGAAGGAGGTTCTGGAGTGACGCTTCCAGGGGCCGGTATGGCCGCCGACATCGACGAGCAGCCCGCCGGTTACGAGCGTCTGCTCTCCACCGAGCACGCGGCGGCCATCGCCGAGGTGGCGGCCGTCGTCGCGCAACGGCGCCCCCGGCACGTCGTCTTCACCGCCCGGGGCACCTCCGACCACGCCGCGCTCTACGCGGCCTACCTGACCGAGATCCGCCTCGGCCTGCCCGCCGGGCTGGCCTCCCCGAGCGCGATCACCGTCTTCGGCGCCCGGCCCGACCTCTCCGACGCGCTGGTCGTCGGCGTCAGCCAGAGCGGCGGCTCGCCCGACCTCGCCGAGGTGCTGCGGGTCGCCCGCGCCTCCGGCGCGCTCACCCTCGCCGTCACCAACAACCCCGGCTCGCCGCTGGTGGAGACCGCCGAGCTGAGCGTCGACATCGCCGCCGGCCACGAACGCGCGGTCGCCGCCACCAAGACCTACACCGCCGAGCTGCTCGCGCTGCTCATGCTGATCGAGGGCGTACGCGCCGGCGACGGCGTGCTGCCCGCCGAGGAGCACGCCGCCCTGAGCCGCCTGCCCGAGCTGGCCGCGCAGACGCTCGCCGACGACACCCCGGCCCGGCTCGCCCCGCGCTACCGGTTCGCCGCCCAGCTCGTCACCACCGGCCGGGGGTACGCGTACCCGACCGCCCGGGAGGCGGCGCTGAAGCTGATGGAGACCTCGTACCTCCCGGCGCTCGCCTTCTCCGGCGCCGACCTGCTGCACGGCCCGCTCGCCATGACCGACCCGGACGTCCCGGTGCTCGCCGTGGTCGGCTCGGGTCCCGGCGGCACGTCGATGCGTGAGGTGCTGCCCCGCCTCGGCGAACGTCGCGCCGACGTGGTCGTGGTCGGCTCCGCCGAGGTCGGCGAGACCCGGATGGCGGTGCCCGAGGTCGACGAGCGGTACGCGCCGCTGCTCGACATCCTGCCGCTGCAACGGCTCGCGCTGGCCCTGGCGCTGGCCCGGGGCGAGGACCCGGACGCGCCGCGCGGCTTGAAGAAGGTCACGGCGACGATGTGAGGTCCGGCGTGGCACGCTGTGTGGCGTGTCCACCCTCCGTGACCTCGCCGAGGAGCACACCGCGCTCCGCCCGGCCGACATCGACCACCTGCACCGGATCGCCGGCGACTGGCAGCTGCTGTCCGACCTGTCCTTCGCCGACCTGCTGCTCTGGGTGCCGGTGGACGGTGACGGCACGTTCCTCTGCGTGGCCCAGGTCCGTCCCACCACCGCACCGACCGCCTACCTGGACGACCAGGTCGGGCGCATCGTCGGCGGGGCCGAGGTGGCCCACCTGGAGGTGGCCCACCGGCAGGGACGGATCTGGCGCGAGGGCGACCCGGTCTGGTACGGCGACGTCCCGGCCCGCCACGAGGCGATCCCGGTCCGGCTGCGCACCGGCGACGGTGAAGCCGGCGAGGTGATCGCCGTGGTGGGCCGGGACACCAACCTGTCCACCGCGCGCACCCCGAGCCAGCTCGAACTGAACTACCTGACCACCGCCGACGACCTCGCCCAGATGATCGCCGACGGCACGTTCCCGCCGCCCCGGCACCCCGGCGAGACCACCTCGGCACCCCGGGTCGGCGACGGTCTGGTGCGGCTCGACGCCAACGGCAAGGTCACCTACGCCAGCCCGAACGCGCAGTCCGCGTACCGCCGCCTCGGCTACGCCTCCCACCTCGTCGGGGAGGACCTGGCCAAGCTGCACCGCCGGCTCGCCGGCGACCCCCTCGAAGGCACCGACGCGGGCAACGCCGTGCTCGCCGCGCTGCGCGGCGAGGCGCCGCCCCGCCGGGAGATCGACGCCCGCGGCGCCACCATGCTCACCCGGGCGCTGCCGCTGATGCCCGCCGGAGTGCCGATCGGCGCGCTGGTGCTGGTCCGCGACATCACCGAGGTACGCCGCCGCGACCGCGCCCTGATCACCAAGGACGCCACCATCCGGGAGATCCACCACCGGGTGAAGAACAACCTCCAGACCGTTGCCGCGCTGCTGCGCCTCCAGGCCCGGCGGGTCGCCATGCCCGAGGCGCGGGTGGCGCTGGAAGAATCGGTACGCCGGGTCGCCTCGATCGCGCTCGTCCACGAGACGCTCTCCCTGTCCAGCGACGAGGCGGTCGAGTTCGACGGCATCGTGGACCGGGTCGCCAGCGCCGCCACCGAGGTCGCCGCCACCGAGGTGAGCGTGGGCATGCGCCGCCGCGGCACGTTCGGCATCCTGCCCGCCGAGATCGCCACCTCGCTGGTGATGGTGCTCAACGAACTGCTGCTCAACGCCGTGGAACACGGTTTCCCGCCGGCCGACGAGGAGACCGCTGCCCCCTCGCCCGCGGAAGCCCCCCGGCCCGAGGCCGAGGTCACCGCGCCCCGGCCCGAGGTGGTGGTCACCGCGCACCGGGCCCGCAAGCAGTTGCACGTCACAGTCACCGACAACGGCCGGGGACTGCCCGAGCAGTTCGACGCCGAGCGCGGCGGCAACCTGGGCCTCCAGATCGTCCGGGCGCTGGTCACCGGCGAGCTGCGCGGCACCATCGAGCTGCGCAACGGCGCCGACGGCGGCACCGAGGCGGCCATCGTCGTACCGCTGGCCCGCGGTACCACCGACCGCCTCACCGGACGAGCAGGGCCACCGTGATCCCCGGCCGCGGCCACACCCGCCGCACCGTGTAGCCCGCGCGCAGCGCGTCCCCCTTCGCACCAGGCACCGCCGCCAGCGGGTCGGCGCGGCGCCCGGTGACCACCAGCCACACCCGGTCCACCCCGGCCAGGCACCGCGCCGGGTCGTCGCACTCCACGGCCCAGAGGCTCGCGTCCTGACGCTGGTCGCGGACCACGAGCACGTCGCGTGGCAGCCTCGGCCCCAGGTGGTACGCCATGCCGAGATCCGGGAACAGCCAGCCGTCCCGGGGCGAGTAGACGATCGCGTCGCCCGGTCGCTGCTCGGCGCGGATGATCCCGGCCGCGCCCGCGTAGTCGACGGGTGCGCTGCGCGGCCACTCATGGGTACGGCGCAGCGCCGCCTGATCGGGCAGCCCGAGCAGCCCGGCCAGGACCACCACCGCGATTCCCGCCGCGACCCGTCCGCGCGGCGACGTCGGTCCTTGCTCTGCTTCCGCGGGCGCGGCAGTGCGGCCGGCTGCGGCGGGTGTCGCCGTGCGCTCCGGTTCGGCGGGCGTTGCTGTGCCCGGCGTTCGGGTCGGTGCGGGAGTGACCCGCGCGGTGGCCAGCGCGGCGCCGGCCAGTACGCAGGCGAACGGCACGGTGAAGACGAGGTAGCGGGTCACCCACAGCGGCACCATCGTCCCGGCGGCGAAGACCAGCAGCACCGGCAGCAGTACGGCGGCGACCGGCAGCAGCGCCCGGCGACCCAGCCGGGCCGTGCCGAGCGCCGCGAGCGCGAGCACGAACCCGCCGACGACGCCGCTCTGCGCCAGCGCGCCCGGTAGTGCCGCCAGGTCGGGCAGGCGCGCCGGGTCCACCCAGTCGAGCTGTCGACCGCGCTGTCCCCGAGCGACGAGTGCCAGTGGGGTGACGAGCACGACGACCGGCAGCAGCGCCAGCAGCCACCCGGCCAGCGCCTCCCGAGCCTCGCCGGTCACGTTCTGCGGTTCCGCTTCCGGTGCGTCCGTGCCATGCTCCCTGCTCCCGGGATGCGGTGACACCCGTGGCGTTCCACCGGCGTTCGATCTCGTGGCTGGATGGAACGCCATGGGTGTCTGCGGGGCGCCGTGAGACCCGTGGCGTTCCACCGGCGCTCGATCTCGTGGCTGGGTGGAACGCGGTGAGTGTCTGCGGGGCGCCGTGACCGCGTCGGGCATCTGGGCTCGGGACTGGCCGGGCGGATCGACGACCGCTGTGGGGCCACGTGCGGCGGTCAGCAGCACCACCACGGCGTGCGCGGCGAGCAGGGTGAGCGCGATCAGGTGGAGCAGGCCGAGCGCGGCGACCGCTGCGGCGTACCCGGCCCAGCGTCGCCAGGTCGGCCGGCGCAGCGCCTCGACCAGCAGCAGCGTGGCCAGCACGGCGAGCAGCGTCGCGAGGGCGTACGGGCGGGCCTCCTGGCCGTACCGCGAGGTGACCGGCAGCACCGCGAACAGCAGTCCGGCCAGCAGCCCGGCGCGACGGCCGACGAGCACCGCGCCGAGGCGGGCGGTTAACCCGGCGGCCACCGCCATCGCGAGCGCCGACGGCAGCCGCAGCGCGGTCGGCGACGTACCGGCCAGCGCCGTCCAGCCGTGCATGAGGAGGTAGTACGGGCCGGTGGCGGCGTCGATCGTGCGGGTCATCCGGGCCAGGTCGGGGAGCGGGCGGGTGGCGGCGCTCCAGGTGGCCAGCTCGTCCCGCCACGGCTGGGCGTGCCCGATGCCCGCCAGCGTCACCACGAGCGTGAGCAGGCCCGGCGTCACCCACACCGCCCAGCCGGGAAGGGCGCGAACAGACGCGGGCGCGAACCTCCTCACCCCCGCAGCGTCACACGCCCGCTCCCACTCACCCCCCAGCTCTCCCATTTCCCACCCACCCGGCCCACCCCCACCCCCACCCCCACCCCACCCCGCCCCGGCCCGCCCCGTCGATCATGAGGTTGACGGCACGCACCGCCCCTTTTGTCCCCGCCAACTTCATGATCAACGGTGCGGTGGGCGGGGGTGGGCGAGGGTGGGCGGGGACCGGTGGTGTTGACCAAGGAGATTGCGGCCTGATGTGGCGGGTTGGGGGACGTCAACTCCTTGATCAACGGGAGAAGGCGGGGAGCGAGGGTGGTAGGGACGGGGGTCGATGTGGGGTGGTGGGCCCGTGATGTGGGATCACAGTGCGGAGCTGTGGTCGTGCGGGGCGTGGTGTGGCAGCATGAGGCACATGACCGCCGCTGTCGTCCGCCGCTTCGTGGCTCGTCGCCACGTCGATTACGGCCGCGTGCGCAGCGCGATCTGTCCGGCCCACTGACGACGCCCGACCTTTCCGTCTCGGGCGCGTACTCGCGCCGGCCGTCATCGACATCGCCGTCCACGGCCCTCTTCAGGGCCGGCCGCCGCGTCCGCGCTCCAGGCACCGCAGCAGACCATGGAGGACGCCGCGATGGCGGTCAGCAGCACCCCGACCCGTCCCGACACCCCGGCGCCTGCCGCCCGTGCGCCCCGCCGGCCACGCGGCGAGGGGCAGTGGGCGCTCGGACACCGTGAGCCGCTCAACCCCAACGAGCGGATCAAGAAGGACGACGACCCGCTGAACGTGCGGGACCGGATCGAGAACATCTACGCCCACCGCGGTTTCGCCTCGATCGACCCGCAGGACCTGCGCGGCCGGTTCCGCTGGTGGGGCCTCTACACCCAGCGCAAGGCCGGCATCGACGGCGGGCGTACCGCCGTGCTGGAGCCGCACGAGCTGGAGGACGAGTTCTTCATGCTCCGGGTCCGGGTGGACGGCGGCCAGCTCAACCTGGCCCAGCTCCGGGTGATCGCGGAGATCTCCCGCGAGTTCGCCCGGGACACCGCCGACATCACCGACCGGCAGAACATCCAGTACCACTGGATCCGGGTCGAGGACATGCCGGAGATCTGGCGCCGGCTGGAGGCGGTCGGCCTGCAGACCACCGAGGCGTGCGGCGACTGCCCCCGGATCGTGCTGGGCAGCCCGGTCGCCGGGGTGGCCCGCGACGAGGTGCTCGACCCGACGCCGGCGATCGACGAGATCGTCCGCCGGTACGTCGGCGACAAGGCGTACTCCAACCTGCCTCGCAAGTTCAAGACCTCGATCTCCTGGCTGGTCGACACGCCGTACGAGGCGAACGACATCGCGTTCCTCGGCGTGGAGCACCCGGAGCACGGGCCCGGGTTCGACGTGTGGGTCGGCGGCGGGCTCTCCACCAACCCGATGCTCGCCAAGCGGCTCGGTGTCTGGGTGCCGCTGAACGAGGTGCCGGACGTGTGGGCCGGTGTGGTCGGCATCTTCCGCGACTACGGCTACCGCCGCCTGCGCAACCGGGCCCGGCTGAAGTTCCTGGTCGCCGACTGGGGCGTGGAGCGCTTCCGGGAGGTGCTGGAGAAGGAGTACCTGGGCCGCACGCTGCTCGACGGTCCGGCCGCGGACCTGCCGGCGAAGCCGGTCGACCACATCGGCGTGCACCGGCAGAGCGACGGCGCGAACTACGTGGGCGCGGCCCCGGTGGTGGGCCGGGTGTCCGGCACCCAGCTGGCGCAGCTCGCCGACGTGGTCGAGGCGCACGGCAGCGACCGGGTGCGGCTCACCCCGTACCAGAAGCTGTTCGTGCTGGACGTGGCGCCGGAGCGGACCGACTCGCTGGTCACGGCGCTGCGCGGGATCGGCCTGGAGGCCCGGCCGTCGGCCTGGCGGCGCGGCACGATGGCCTGCACCGGCATCGAGTTCTGCAAGCTCGCCATCGTCGAGACCAAGCGGCGCGGCGAGGAACTGGTCGCGCGCCTGGAGGAGCGGCTGCGCGACTTCGACGCGGACATCTCCATCCACCTCAACGGCTGCCCGAACGCCTGCGCCCGCACCCAGGTCGCCGACATCGGGCTCAAGGGCCAGCTCGTGGTGGGCCCGGACGGCCGGCAGGTCGAAGGCTTCCAGGTGCACCTCGGCGGCGGCCTCGGCATGGCGCAGGGGCAGACCGCCGGCTTCGGCCGCAAGCTGCGCGGTCTGAAGACCACCGCCGAGGAGCTTCCGGAGTACGTGGAACGGCTCGCCCGCCGCTACCTGGCCGGCCGGACCGAGGGTGAGACGTTCGCCAACTGGGTGATCAGAGCCGACGAGGAGGAGCTCCGATGAGCGACGCCAGATCTGCGCCTCTCTACTGCCCGTACTGCGGGGAGGAGGACCTGCGACCGCACGAGGCCGGGCACGGCGCCTGGGAGTGCCACGCCTGCGCGCGGGTCTTCGCGGTGAGGTTCACCGGCCTGCTGGGCCGGGCGGTGACCCGGTGAGCGGCCTCGTCTCGGCCGCCGGCCTCGGCCTGATCGGCGCGGCCGAGCCGACGCGCCGCGACCCGGAGGAGCTGCGGGCGCTGGCCGAGGAGGCCGGCCGGGAGCTGGCCGACGCGCCGGCGATCGAGATCGCCCGGTGGGCGGTGGAGACGTTCGGCGAGCGGTTCTGCGTGACCAGCTCGATGGCCGACGGCGTGGTGGCGCACCTGGTCTCCCGGGTCGCACCCGGCGTCGACGTGGTGTTCCTGGACACCGGGCTGCACTTCCCGGAGACGCTGCGGGTCCGCGACGAGGTGGCCCGGCGGATGCCGGTACGCGTGCGCTCGATCCGGCCGCGGATGACTGTGGGGCAGCAGGACGGCCAGTACGGTCCGCGCCTGTTCAACAGGTCCCCGGACGACTGCTGCCAGCTGCGCAAGGTGGAGCCGCTGGAGCGGGCGCTGTCCGGGTACGACGCCTGGGCCGCCGGGCTGCGCCGGGACGAGTCGCCGACCCGGGCGAACACGCCGGTGGTGGGCTTCGACGCGCGGCGCGGCAAGGTCAAGGTGAACCCGATCGCGGCGTGGACGCAGCGGGAGGTGGACGCCTACGTGGCCCGGTACGACATCCCGGTGAACGAGCTGTTCGCCCGCGGCTACGGCTCGATCGGCTGCTGGCCGTGCACGCGGCGGACGAAGGCGGGGGAGGACCCGCGCGCCGGGCGCTGGGCGATGTTCGAGAAGACCGAGTGCGGCCTGCACACCTGAGCGCCGGGCCGCCGGTGGTGCTGGTGGCCCACGGCAGCCGTGACCCGCGCGCGGCGGAGGCGACCCGGGCGCTGGCCCGGGCCGTGGCGGACACCTGCCCCGGTCGTCCGGTGCTGCCGAGCTGGCTCGACCACACCGATCCCGGGCCGGCCGAGGTGCTGCGCGGGCTGGCCGACGCCGGTCACTCCCGGGCGGTCCTGGTGCCGCTGCTGCTGACCGCCGCGTACCACCGGAAGGTGGACATCCCGGCGGCGGTCGCGGCGGCCGGCGCGGACATCGAGGTGCGGGTGACGGACGTGCTGGGGCCGACCGGCGGCGGGGTGGACGGCGGGCTGCTGGACGGGCTGCGCCGCCGCCTGGCGGAGGCGACCGGTGACGGACCGGACGGGCTGGACGCGGTGGTGCTGGCGGCGGCCGGTACCCGGGATCCGGCGGCGCGGGCCTCGGTGGGCCGGGTCGCCGCGGCGTTCGGCGCCGGGCTCGGAGTGCCCTGCCGCGTCTCGTACGCCTCGGCGGCGCCCCCGGAGGTCGGCGGCGCGGTGACGCGACTGCGCGCGGCGGGTGCCCGCCGGGTCGCGGTGGCGGCCTACTTCCTGGCGCCGGGCCGGTTCCACGACGGGGTACGCGCGTCGGCCCGTTCCGCTGGCGCGGTGGCGGTGGCGGATCCCCTGACCGACCTGCCGGAGCTGGCCGACCTGGTCCGGCGGCGGGTGGCGGCGGTGGCGGGCTGACCCGGTCCGGGACAGCAGAACGCCCCGGCCGGAAGCCCGGCCGGGGCGGTCAGCGTGTACGGGTCAGGCGGAGTGAGCGCGCAGCACCCGGAGGCCGCCGCGGCGCTTCACCGCGCGACGCTCCTCTTCGCTCATCCCACCCCAGACGCCGGCGTCCTGACCGGACTCCAGCGCCCACTGCAGGCACTGGTCGGTCACGGGGCAGCGCCGGCAGACGGCCTTCGCCTGCTCCACCTGAAGGAGGGCGGGGCCGGACGTCCCGATCGGGAAGAACAGCTCCGGGTCCTCGTCGCGGCAGACCGAATCGTGGCGCCAGTCCATGGCGGCAACACTCCTCATTCTTAGTGGGTGGCCAGATAACGCTTCGTTGCTATTTCTATATGCGTCCGCATTGCCGAATGGTGACGGTCAGCATCCATCAATTCGGCGCAGCGTGAGCAGGCTGTGGGGTGCCCGGACCTGCTGGAACGGCTCAACCGAACGAGCATATCCAGGCAATGTCCCGGCAACACGAGTTCGCTTGTGAATACTTTCACGAACTACAGCGATGTCAAGGGTGGCGCTCGGAAAAACTCCGAACAGTGAGCGGGCTCACCACCCATTTGTCCGGGTTTGCCAGAGCCCTGGTTACCCGGCGTGCCACAGTCGATAATCAATGTAGTACGGTCTGCGTGACGTTGCTGACATTTCCGGCACCCTTCCTCGGCGTGGCGGCCACCGCGCCCGCGCGGCGGGGGGTCCGCGTCAACCGACTGGGATACCCGAGACCTAGCAGATTACTCTCAGTGCGGCCGGTACGGATGTGAATCGGACTTTCTCCCGCTCGCCGAGGTAGTCCCCGTCGAGCTGGAACGGCAACGGGCGCTCCGAGACCAGCGTGAACTCCGCCACGTCGTGCAGCCGCAGCACCTGCTTGCCGTGCGGATCCGGTCGCTTCGAGAAGAACTGCACCGCCGTACGGGCGGTGCTGGCGACCCGCAGCCGCCGCAACGCGAGCACGTCGAGCCCCAGGTCGAACGACGCCTCCGGGTTCGGGTTGATCTCCCGGTCGCCCAGGTAGGTCCACGGCGCGGTGTTCTGGATGATCGCGGTGGCCAGCTCCGTCGCGGGCGCCTCGCCCGGGCGCTCCAGCGTGATCGACGGGTGACGGCGGTCCGAGCCGACGAAGTACTGACCCGCGGTGGAGCGGAAGTAGAGCGCCGGGGTGGAGACGCGCCCCTTCTTGCGGGCCTGCTCCACCCGGCGGATGACCGCCGCGTCCAGCCCGAAGCCGGCGCAGAACGTGAAGTAGCGGTCGTCGGCCCGGCCCAGCCCGATCGTGCGGGACCGGCCCAGCCGCAGCCCCTCCAGGATCATGCTGGTGCCGTCCGGCCACTCCCGGGGCAGCCCGAGTGCGCGGGCGAAGACGTTCGTCGAACCGCCCGGCACGGTGGCCAGCGCGGGCAGCCGCTCGGCCGAGGTCTGTCCGGTACGGAACGTCGGCGGCTCCGCCGCCATCAGCCCGTTCACCACCTCGTTGACGGTGCCGTCGCCGCCGAGCGTGACGACCAGGTCGACGCCCTCCTGGGCGGCCTCCCGGGCCAGGTCCATGGCGTGGCCCCGCCGGCGGGTGTACCGCACCGACAGGTCGACTTCACTGCGCAACGCCCGGACCAGCACGTCCCGGCTGCGCTCGCTGGTGGTGGTGGCCTTCGGATTGACCACCAGGACGGCCCGCATGGGCGGCACTGTACCGCGACTACCCACCGGTATCGTGGCGCCCGTGACGATCGACTCCGACCCGCTCCCCGGCACGCTGCGCGCCGCGGTGCTCCTGCTACGTGCCGAGGCGGTGGCGCTGGGGCTGATCGCGGTGTGGCTCATCTGGTCCGACCTCACCGCCGACACGACGGATCTGACCTCGGCGCTGCTGGTGACCGTCTTCGCCGTCGGCGGCGCGGTGGCGCTCTGGGCGCTCGGCGGCGCGCTGTCCCGCCGCCGTGCCGGGGCCCGCGCGCCGGCCATCGTGCTTCAGCTCATGCTGCTGCCGGTCGGCTGGTTCATGATCGAGGGCGGCATGGGCTGGCTCGGGGTGCCGCTGATCGCGCTCGGGATCGGCATGGTCGGGCTGCTGGTGAGCGGGCCGACCAACCGCGCGCTGGGTTTCGGCGAGCCGGCCGCCTGAGCGCCGCCGGGGCCGTGGCCGCGCGTCGGTCAGTAGACGCCGGCGCGGCGGGTCAGCAGCGAGATGGTGGCCCGGCCGCCGGACGCGTGGGCGTTCGCCCCGGTGGTCAGCGCGGTCAGCACCTTCCAGGCGAACGACGACTCGGACGGCAGCGTGGCGCCCCGGACCGTCGGCACCGTCACCTCGACGGTGAGGGCGTCGTCGGTGACCGCGAACCGGCACTCCAGTTCGGCGTCGCGGGTGGCGATGGCGAGCAGCATGGCGCACGCCTCGTCGACGGCGATGCGCAGATCCTCGATCTCGTCGAGGGCGAACTGGAGCCGAGCCGCGAGGCCGGCCGTGGCGGTGCGGAGCACGCCGAGGTAACCACCGTCGGCGGGCACGGTGAGGTGGACGACGTCGTCGTCGGTCGTCGGGTGCCCGGTCAGTTGAGTCACGGCTCCTCCCCCCGGTGCGGGACTCTACCCGGTCAGCGGGCGGGGCGCGTGGGCGCGGCGGTCGCGTGCGTGGCTAGCTCGTGCAACGCCGGCCCGGCCAGGCGGTACGGCGTCCACTCGTCCATCGGCGTGGCGCCGATCGCGGCGTAGAAGCGGGCCGCCGGGTTCCAGTGGATCATCCACCACTCCAGGCGCTGGTAGCCGCGCTCGACGCAGATCGAGGCCAGCGTGGCGAGCAGCATCCGGCCCGCGCCGGTGCCCCGGGCGTCCGGGCGGACGTAGAGGTCCTCCAGGTAGATGCCGTGCACGCCGGCCCAGGTGGAGAAGTTGAGGAACCAGAGCGCGAAGCCGATCGGCCGGTCCGAGGCGTCGACGGCGACGTGGCCGTACAGCGCCGGGGACGGGCCGAACAGCGCCGCGTCGAGCTGTGCCGTGGTGAGGTGGCACTGCTCGGGCGCGCGCTCGTACTCGGCGAGTTCGTGCACCATGGCGACGACGGCCGGTACGTCCTCGGGACGTACCGGCCGGATCGTCGGAGTGCCGTCGGGCGACGTCACGCCTGCTTGGTCTCCCAGAAGATCTTCGAGATCTCGTCGATCTTCGCCAGCAGCTCGTCGGCCTTGGCCGGGTCGGTGCCGCCCTTGGCGCCGGCTGCGCCGGCCAGCTTGGTGGCCTCGTTGAACAGCTGGTGCAGGTGCGGGTACTTCTCGAAGTGCTGCGGCTTGAAGTAGTCGGTCCAGAGCACCCACAGGTGGTGCTTGACCAGCTCCGCCCGCTGCTCCTTGATCAGGATGGCGCGGGTGCGGAACTCCGGGTCGGTGTTGGCCTGGTACTTCTCGCAGATCATTTTGACCGACTCGGCCTCGATCCGGGCCTGGGCCGGGTCGTATACGCCGCAGGGCAGGTCGCAGTGAGCGCTGGCCGTCACCCGGGGCGTGAGGATGCGGGGAAGGCGCATCAGGGTCCTCCATGGGTTGTTTGCGATGATCCAAGACGACATTACTCCTGGAGACGCCCTCGGGGGCTGGGAGGTGACATGGCGCCCACCGGTGAACCTCCGGTCCTGCACGGCCCGCTGGTGCCGGTGCTGGTGACCGGCCCGTCCATGGCCCCGACGCTGCGTCACGGCGACGCGGTGCTGGTCCGCACGAAAGGCCGGGCGGTACGCCCCGGTGACGTGGTCGTCGCGGTGTTCCGCACCCGTCCCGGCCTGCTCGTCGTGAAGCGGGCTGTGGAACCGCGCGACGGCGGATGGTGGTTGCGCGGCGACAACGAGTTCGTCGCCGACGACTCCCGGGCGTACGGGGTGGCCGACGTCCGCGGCCGGGTGGTGGCCCGCTGGTGGCCGCGTCCGGGACGAGTCAGGGGCGGGTAACGACCGGAGCGGATATGACCCCGCTCACATACTGGGTGCCGAAGCGTGACTATGCTCGAAAAGTGCCCGGGTGACCCCCGCACCGCCGCGCCGCCGGTCGCTGACCACCGCTGACCACGCCGGCCGGTCCGTCTGCTCGACAGATCCTGGAGTCACCATGTCTTCGTCCACCCCGGACCCCGCCGATCCCGTCTTCCGCCTGCACGTCGGCGGCAAGATGGCAGTCGCCTCCACCGTGCCGCTGACCAGCCGCGAGGACCTCTCCCTCGCGTACACCCCGGGGGTTGCCCGGGTGTGTGAGGCGATCGCCGCCGACCCCGCGCTCGCCGACACCTACACCTGGGTGTCGCACACCGTCGCGGTGGTCACCGACGGTTCCGCCGTACTCGGTCTGGGCAACATCGGCCCGCGCGCCGCGCTGCCCGTGATGGAGGGCAAGGCGGTGCTGTTCAAGCAGTTCGCCGGCGTGGACGCGGTGCCGATCTGCCTGGACACCCAGGACGTGGACGAGATCGTGGCCACGGTCAAGGCGCTCGCGCCCTCGTTCGGCGGGATCAACCTGGAGGACATCAGCGCCCCGCGCTGCTTCGAGGTGGAGCGCCGGCTCGACGAGGCGCTGGACATCCCGGTCTTCCACGACGACCAGCACGGCACCGCGATCGTGGTGCTCGCCGCGCTGCGCAACGCCGCGGCGCTGCTCAACCGCAAGCTCGGCGACCTGCGGGTGGCGGTCAGCGGTGCAGGCGCGGCCGGGGTGGCGGTCACCAAGATGCTGATCGCCGGCGGCGTCGACCCGGACCGGGTGGTGGTGTGCGACTCGCGCGGCATCATCGGCCGGCACCGCGAGCTGACCGGCACCAAGGCCGAGCTGGCCGAGCTCACCAACGCCGAGGGCCGGCAGGGCGGCATCACCGAGGCGCTGCGCGACGCGGACGTGCTCGTGGGCGTCTCCGGCGGCCAGATCCCGGAGGCGGCGGTGGCCGGCATGGCCCCCGGCGGCATCGTGTTCGCGCTGGCCAACCCCACCCCGGAGGTGCATCCCGAGGTGGCCGCCCGGCACGTGGCGGTGGTCGCCACCGGGCGCAGCGACTACCCGAACCAGATCAACAACGTGCTCGCGTTCCCCGGTGTGTTCCGGGGCGCGCTGGACGCCGGGGCCACCCGGATCACCGACTCGATGAAGGTCGCCGCCGCCGACGCCATCGCCGGCGTGGTCGCCGAGTCGCTCACCGCCGACGCGATCGTGCCCTCGCCGCTGGACCCGCGGGTCGCCCCGGCGGTGGCCGAGGCGGTCGCCGAGGCCGCCCGCCGCGACGGCGTCGCGCGCCGCTGAGATGTAAGGAAGGGGCCCTTCCCAACGCCTCCGGTAGAGGAAGGGCCCCTTCTTAACTCCTGCTCAGCTTGTTACCGTGCCGATCATGCGTGCTGCCTATGCCTCGGCCTTCGACGCCGACAACCCGCTCGCCGCGCTCGCCGTCGGCGACCGTCCCGAGCCGACCGCCCCACAGGACGACTGGGTCACCGTGCAGGTCCGGGCCAGCTCGCTCAACCACCACGACCTCTGGTCGCTGCGCGGTGTGGGCCTCACCGCCGGCCAACTCCCGATGATCCTCGGCTGCGACGCGGTCGGCACCGACCCGGACGGCAACGAGGTGGTCATCTACCCGGTCGTGCCCACTCCAGGTGACCCGCGCGGGGTCTCCATCCTCTCCGAGCACTACCAGGGCACGTTCGCCGAGCGTGTCGCCGTACCCCGGATGAACCTGCTGCCGCTGCCCGACGGCCTGTCGGCGACCGACGCGGCGTGCCTGCCCACGGCCTGGCTCACCGCGTGGCGGATGCTGACCACCAAGGGCCGGGTCGCCGACGGCGAGTCGGTGCTGGTCCAGGGCGCCGGCGGTGGCGTGGCCACCGCGGCTGTCGCACTCGGCGTCGCGCTCGGCAAGCGGGTGTACGCGACCAGCCGCGACGCCGGCAAGCGGGAGCGGATCGCCGAGCTGGGCGCGACCGCGCTGGAACCCGGCGCGCGGCTGCCGGAACGGGTCGACGTGGTGATCGAGACGGTCGGCGCGGCCACCTTCGACCACTCGCTGAAGTCGGCCGCCCCGACGGCCCGGATCGTGGTCTCGGGCGCCACCTCCGGGCACGAGCCGAAGATCAACCTGCGCCGGGTCTTCGCCATGCAGCTGGAGATCCTCGGCACGTCGATGGGCACCCCGGACGAGCTGACCGAGCTGCTCGCGTTCTGCGCCGAGCACGAGGTGCGCCCGGTGGTCGACCGGGTGGTGCCGTTCAGTGAAATCTCCGAGGCGTTCGCCCGGCTGCACTCCGGTGACGTCTTCGGCAAGGTGGTCGTCGACCACACCTCCTGACGTCTCAGAGCCGGTCGTCCAGGGTGGCCAGGCCGCCCCGGGCGGCGTCGGCGGGGAGGCGCTTCTTCGCCGCCGGATCGCCGTAGAGCGTCCAGCGGAGGAACTCGACTGTGGTGTCGGCGACCACGCCCAGCGCCTTGCCGTCGCCGAGCAGCGCCCGGCCGTGGTCGCCCTTGGGCAGGCTGAGCATCGCCTTCGGCCACGGCACCGCGTCGTACACGGCCTTGCCCGCCGCGTACGACACCACCTCGTCGGCCTCGCCGTGCACGAACAGCTGCGGCGCGGCGGCGCCGGCGAACGCGGTACCCACACCGAGCGCGGTGCCGGCGAAGACGATGCCCGCGTCCAGCCGCTCGTCCCGGCCCGCGGTGAACAGCCCGATAGTGGTCACGCCACCGGCGCTGTGCCCGGTCGCGGCCACCCGCTCCGGGTCCAGCCGGCCGCGCAGCGGATCGCCCGCCTTCTCACCGAGCGCGAGCACCCGGGTCAGCACGTACGACACGTCGGCCGGCTGGTTGAGCACGTCCAGTGGGTTGCCGTCGGTGCCCCGGGAGGTGTGCGGGAAACGCGGCGCGGCGACCACGAACCCGGCCGCCGCCCAGCGGGTCAGCAGCGCCTGGTAGTCCTCCGGCCGGGCACTGAGCCCGTGGCTGAACAGCACCACCGGGAACCGCCCGTCCGCCGCCGGGGCGGACCGCTCGACCCCGCCACCGGCCGCGCCCGCCGCCGGGTACCAGAGCGTCACCGGCAACGGCCGGTCGCCGTCGCGGTTCAGCTTCACCTGGCGTACGCCGACAGCGAAGCTCTCCGCAGGCGCCTTGCCGGCCGGTACGCGCGGAGTCGGCGCGGCACTTGTCGGTGGAGCGTCGGGAGCGGGCTGCCCGGCCGGGGCGGTGGGCTGCTGCGAGCAGCCGGCGAGGGCGGCGCCGAGCACGGCGGCGGTGAGCAGGGCGACGGGACGACGGCGCATGAACTCGATTGTGCCTCGCGATCGCGGCGGACAGGCCCGGTCAGCGCGCCGGGTGACCACCCGCTGACGCCCGGAGACGGGCCAGGTCGGCGGCGTCCTTGGGCCGGCGCGGGCGTTCCGGCATCCAGACCGGGAACATCTCCTTGAACTCGATCTGCGCTGCCACGCTGATCACGGGTGCCGCTAGCGTGCCGATCCGGCCGGGCGGCCCGGCCAGCATCCCCTCCGGCAGGATGGTGCCCGCCCACGGTCCGGCGCCGACGACCACCCGGCCGTCCGCGTCCCGGTCGAGGTACGCGAAGCTCAGCTCGACGTCGTCGCGCAGCAGGTCGAGCTGCGTCGTGGCGGGCATCCGGGGATCGGGGCGCCAGCCGAGCGCGCCGAGCCGGTCGACCAGCGTGTCGGCGTCGCGCCGCCAGCAGTACCAGTCGACGTCGACGTGCGGCCGGGTCACCTCGCCGAGGTGGAAGTCCATCGCCCACCCCCCGCGCAGCCACACGTCCACCCCGCACCCGCCGGCGACGTCGACCACTTCCCGGATCGCCCCCAGCTGCCGCACCTCCAGCCTGTCCACCCCGGCACCCTACCCACCCCACTCCGCCCCGGGGGAGCGTCGATCATGAAGTTGACGGCGACAAACCGGACAGCGAACGCCGTCAACTTCATGATCGACGGGGCAAAGGGGCGGGGGTGGGGCGTCAGGTGGGGAGGGCTCGGGTGGTGAAGGTGGTGGTGGCCGGCGCGGTGGCGTCGGTGGGGAGGCGGTGCAGGGCGGCGCGGTCGGCGTAGAGCGTCCAGCGCAGGAAGTCGGTGGTGGTGTCGAGCACCTGGGGGAAGCCGGGCCGCCCCGGTGTCAGGTACTCGCCGTGGCCCTGACCGGTGAGGCTCAGGAAGGCGGCCGGCCCGAGACAGCGGGCGTACGCGGCCCGGCCGATCGACTCCGGCACGATCCGGTCGGCGCTCCCGTGCACGAACAGCATCGGCGCGAGCGGCCGGGAGGGGCCGGCGACCATGCGGCCACCGGCGATCACGATTCCGGCCCGCAGCGGGGACGACTGCCCGGAGGCGAACATGCCGAGCGTGGTGTGCCCGCCGGCCGAGTGCCCGGCGGCGGCGAACCGGTCCACCGCCAGGTGCGCGCCGAGCGGATCGCCGGGGCGGGCGCCCAGCCGGACCAGGTGACGGATCAGCCGCCAGGCATCGGCGGGCTGGTTGCGGACGTCCTCCCGGGTGAACGCGCGGGCGCGCTGGTTCGTCCGCGGGTAGGCGGGCGCGACCACCACGAACCCGGCGGCGGCCCAGCGGCTGGTCAGCGCCGCGTGCAACGCGGGCAGGCTGCGCAGTCCGTGGCTGTAGAGGACCACCGGGAACCGTCCGGCGGCGAACGGGGCCCCCGGCCAGACGCGCGGTCCACGCGCCGGACCGGGGCTCGCCGGTACGGCCCGGGGGGAGCCGGAGACAGTGGCGGAAGCAGACGTGGGCGGGCCGGGCGAAGACGGGGTGGCCGGGTACCAGACGGTGACCGGCAGTGGGCGCCTACCGTCCGGGTCGAGCGTGAACTGCCGCATCCCCACCGCGTACGGGCGTTCCGGCGCGGGCCCGACGCTCGCCGGGACCGGGTCGGACGTGGCCACGGCCGGGCCGCAACCGGCCAGCAGCGCCGTCATCAGCGCGGCGACCAGCCGCTGCCCCCTCACACCTGCACGGTAGGCAGCCGAGCGGTCGGTCCGCGCCCGCCGTCCGGGCCGGTCGGCGCCGCCACCCGGGCGGCTCCCGCCTCCACCGGGTGGCCGGGTTTGCCCGATCCCGCCGACCGGATCCGCAGGTGGCGGCCCGGCGGGGCGGACCGGTCCGGTGGGCTTCGCTAGGGTCAGCCGCATGGCTGAGAACTACACCGACCCGAGTGGCAACACCGCGCAGTTCCGCGCATTCGTCGATTCTCCCGAGCCGGCCGCGTCGGCGTCGGCGCCGTCCCGCCTGCCGCTGATCGCCGGTGTGGCCGTTGCCGCCGTCGTGGTGGTCGCCCTGATCGCCTGGATCGCCTTGGGCTGACCGGGTTGACCGGGTTGACCCCGGCCCGCCCGGCGCGTCCGACCCGCCCGGTCCGCGCGGGGAGGCCGGGGCGCACGCGGTCAGACGCCGAGCACCTCGCGGGTCTCGCGGGCGATCTCCCGCTCCTCGTCGGTGCCGACCACGAGCACCGCGACCTCCGCGTCGTCCGGGGAGACGACCCGGTCGCCGTGGGCGTCGTTGCGCGCCGGGTCGACGGCGACGCCCAGCCGCTCCAGCCCGGCCAGCGAGGCCGCCCGGACCGGTGCGGCGTGCTCGCCGACCCCGGCGGTGAACGCGATCGCGTCGACCCGGCCGAGCAGCGCGTAGTACGCGCCGACGTAGCCGGTGATCCGCCGGCAGTAGACGTCGAACGCCAGCGTCGCGTCCGGGTCACCGGCGTCGCGGCGGGCCAGCACCTCGCGCATGTCGTTGACGCCGGTCAGCCCGAGCAGGCCGCTGCGGTGGTTGAGCAGGTCGTCGATGTCGTCCACGACCATGCCGCCCTCGCGGCGCAGGTGGAAGATGACTGTTGGGTCGAGGTCGCCGCTGCGGGTGCCCATCACCAGGCCCTCCAGCGGGGACATGCCCATCGAGGTGGCCACGCTGCGCCCACCCTGGACGGCACACGCGCTCGCGCCGTTGCCCAGGTGCAGGGTGATGGTGTTGAGCTGGTCGTACGGACGGTCGAGCAGGTCGGCGACGCGCCGCGAGACGTACGCGTGCGAGGTGCCGTGGAAGCCGTACCGGCGGACGCCGTACCGCTCGGCGGTGGCCTTGTCGATCGCGTACGTGGCGGCGGCCTCGGGCAGCGTGTGGTGGAACGCGGTGTCGAAGACGGCCACCTGCGGGACGTCCGGCAGCGCCTCCCGGGCCACCCGGATGCCGGCCAGGTTGGCCGGGTTGTGCAGCGGCGCCAGCGGCACCAGGTCCTCGATCGCGGCGACGACAGCGTCGTCGATGCGTACCGGCGCGCTGAACTTCCGCCCGCCGTGCACCACCCGGTGGCCGACGCCGGACAGCCCCGTCAGGTCGAGCCGGCCGATGATCTCCCGGACGGCGCTCTCGTGGTCGGCCGGCCCGCCGCCGGGTTCGCCGATCCGCTCGACGGTGCCCTTGTCCAGGACTACGTCGCCGTCGTACAGCCGGTACTTGACCGACGAGGACCCGCTGTTGAGGACCAGGATGCGGCTCATTCCGACGCCTCCGCGGCGGCCTGGATGGCGGTGATCGCCACCGTGTTGACGATGTCCGGCACGGTTGCGCCGCGGGACAGGTCGTTTACCGGCCGCCGCAGGCCCTGCATGACCGGCCCGACCGCCACCGCTCCGGCGGACCGCTGCACCGCCTTGTACGTGTTGTTGCCGGTGTTGAGGTCCGGGAAGATGAACACCGTGGCCCGCCCGGCGACCGGGCTGTCCGGCAGCTTGGTGGCCGCCACCTGCGGGTCGATCGCCGCGTCGTACTGGATCGGGCCCTCGACGAGCAGGTCGGGCCGCCGTTCCCGGACCAGCTTGGTGGCCGCCGCGACCTTCTCCACGTCGGCGCCCGCGCCGGAGCTGCCGGTGGAGTACGACAGCATCGCCACCCGCGGCTCGATGCCGAACCGGGCCGCCGTGTCGGCCGACGAGATGGCGATGTCGGCGAGCTGGTCGGCGTCCGGGTCGGGGTTGACGGCGCAGTCCCCGTACACCAGCACCCGGTCGGCGAGCAGCATGAAGAAGACGCTGGAGGCGACGGAGACGCCCGGCACGGTCCGGATGATCTCGAAGGCCGGGCGGATGGTGGCGGCTGTGGTGTGGGTGGCGCCGGAGACCATGCCGTCGGCGTGACCGGTCTGCACCATCATCGTGCCGAAGTAGTTGGGCTGCGCCACGATGTCGTGCGCCAGCTCCACGGTGACGCCGCGGTGGGCGCGCAACTGCGCGTACGCATCGGCGAACTCGTCCCGCCACGGGCTGGTCACCGGGTCGACGACCTGGGCGTCCCCGAGGTCGACGCCCAGTTCCCGGGTCCGCCGGGCGATCTCGTCCGGGCGGCCGAGCAGGGTGATTTCCGCGACGCCCCGGCGCAGCAGCACCTCGGTCGCGCGCAGGATCCGCTCGTCCGCGCCCTCGGGCAGCACCAGCCGGCGGCGCCGGGCGCGGGCCCTGTCGATCAGGTCGTTCTCGAACATCAGCGGGGTGACCCGTGCGGACCGGCTGACCCGCAGCCGACGGGCCAGGTCGTCGGTGTCCACGCAGCGTTCGAACGCGCCGAGCGCGGCCTCGACCTTGCGCGGGTTGGCGGTGCTGGGGCGGCCCTCGATGCGGCTGGACGCGGAGACCGTGTCGTAGCTGTCGCTGGGCACCGACAGCACGGGCAGCCCGGTGTTCATCCGCTCGACCAGGCGCATGGTGCGCGGGTCGGGCTGTTCGCCGAGGGTGAGCACCAGCCCGGCCAGCGACACCTGCCCGGCGACGTGCGCGGCGCCGGCCGCCACCAGCAGGTCCGCGCGGTCGCCCGGGGTGATCACCAGCGCCCCGTCGGTGAGGTGGTCCAGCAGCGTCGGCACGTGCGCCGCGCCCACCACGTAGTCGAGCACGTCGCGGTCGAGCGCGGTCTCGTCGCCGGTGAGCACCGTGCCGCGCAGCGCCGCCGCCACCTCGGCCACCGTCGGCGCCGACACGGTCGGCACCTCCGGGATCGCGTACGCGGGCACCGGCAGCTCGGGCAGCGTCATCGGCTCCGGCACGCGGTTGGCCAGCGCCGCGATCACCGTCGCGCCGAGGTCCACCAGATCGTGGTACGCGCCGCGCAGCGCCGCCGCGATCGCGTCGGGCTCCTGCCCGAACCCGTCCACCACGGGTACCACGACGCTGCCGAACTCGGTCGCCAGCCGGGCGTTGAAGGCCAGCTCACGGGGGCCGGTGCCGTCGCCGTAGGCGAAGTCGCTGCCGACCACCACTATCGCCGGGCAGCGGCGCTCGACCTCCCGGTAGCGGGTGACGATCCGGGAGATCAGCTCCTCCCGGCGGCCGTCCGCGACGAGCGCGCTCGCCTCGGCGTACGTCGCGCCGTACAGCTCGTCGACCGGCAGATCCATCCGGTACCGCTCGGTGAGCAGGGCGAGGATCGGGTCGGTGCCGTCACCGGCGACGAGCGGCCGGAACGCGCCTATCCGTTCCACCTGCCGGGACAACAGCTCGGCCAGCCCGAGTGCCACAGTTGATTTTCCCCCGCCCGAACCAACGCCGGTCAGGTATACGCTGCGCGCCACGGCACCAACCTACAAGATCGAGGTCAGTGTTACCTGTTCTGCCTGGTCACACCGGCTGCCCGGTGGAGAAGGTGGGGATTTTTCGCATCTACACTTGGCCGCGTGGATGGCCCGACCGCACTGATTCCCGTCGTACCGGAATCGCCCCCCGTCTTCGTCGATCCGAGCGGGCGGCGACGTCGGCGGCTTCGCCGTCTCGCCTACTGCGCCGGCGCGGCCGGCGTGATCTACACGGTCATGGTCGGAGCCAGCTTCGCCGGTGGGCCGATCACCCCGGACAGCGTCATCCCGTTCGTCGAGCCGACCAGCGAGCAGCGGCTGCCGTCGCCGGACGCGCCGGCGTCGCCCGCGCCCGCGGTGACCGGGCCCACGCCGGACGCGCCCACCGACGTCCGAACCGCTCCGGTGCGGGTGCCGGCCACCTCCGTCACCCCTGACGCCACGGTCCCGCCGAGCCCTCGGTACCAACGGCCGACCCGGCCCGCCCCCACCGCGCCGCCGGCCACCCAGGCGCCGACCCTCACCGCGCCGCCCACCGCTCCCACCGCCGAGGTGCCACCGCCGCCCGCTGTCGACCCGCCGTCCGTCGTCGACCCGCCCGCCGAGCCTGTCGCGCCCGCCGCGCCCACCGATGAGTGACGAGGGGCCCGGCCGCCCCTCGACAGGTGATCAGCCCACCGTCGTCCTGGACGCCCGCCGCATCGCCGGCCGGCGCCGGTTCCGGGGCAGGCGTCTCCTGCCCCGGCCGAGCTGGGCCCTGGTCATCATGGTCGTGGTCGTCCTGGGCGGCCTGCTGGTCGTCGAGGCGTACACGAACGCCGCGTTCGTACCCGACAACCGGGTGACGCCCGGCAGCCAGCGGGAGGTGCCCAGCTCGGTGATCGGGGGTGGCCCGATCGTCAACGTCGGCGCGGAGGGCCGCACCCAGTCGCACCACCTGCCGCCGCGCACCGTCGCGCTCACCTTCGACGACGGGCCCGACCCGCGGTGGACGCCGGAGGTGCTGCGCGTCCTGGACAAGTACCAGGTGAAGGGCACCTTCTTCGTGATCGGCTCGCAGGTCGTCAGAAACCCGGAGGTGACCCGCCGGCTGGTGGCCGAGGGGCACGAGCTGGGCGTGCACACGTTCACCCATCCCGACCTCGCCGCGCTGCCGGAGTGGCGGCGCGAACTGGAGTACGCACAGACGCAGCTCGCCATCGCCAGCACCACAGGTGTCCGGACGTCGCTGCTGCGCTTCCCGTACTCGTCCCGCGCCGACGCCTACACGGACCGGGACTGGCCGATGCTGCGGCAGGCCGGCGAGCTGGGCTACCTCACCGTCGTCAACGACGTCGACAGCCGGGACTGGGAGCTGCCCCCGGTCGACGAGATGGTCGCCAGCGCCACGCCGGACGGGACGGCCGGCACGATCGCGCTCTGGCACGACGCGGGCGGCGACCGGTCCGGCACCGTGGCCGCGCTGGACCGCTACATCCCGGCGTTGCTCGAGCGCGGATACCGCTTCACCACTGTGAGCGAGGGACTCAACCAGACGTTCGCGGCTGCGGGCGTCTCGGGCCCGGTGGGCGGGCACACGCAGGCCACGCTCGACGAGCGGTTGCGGGGCCACGTCCTGGTCGGCGCGGTCCGCGTCGCCGACGGCATGTTCGGGGTGCTCGGCGCCTTCTTCGTGCTCGTCGGGGTGCTCACGATCGGCCGGACCCTGCTGCTGTTCGTCCTGGCCCCACGGCACGCCCGCCGCCGCCGTCGCCGCGACTGGTCGTGGGGTCCGCCGGTCACCGGACCGGTCTCGGTGATCGTGCCCGCTTACAACGAGCGGGAGGGCATCGCCGCGGCGGTCCGCTCGCTCGCCCTGGGTGACCACCCCGGCGGCATCGAGGTGGTGGTGGTCGACGACGGCTCGACCGACGGCACCGCCGACATCGTCGCGGCGCTGCGCCTGCCGAACGTCCGGGTCGTCCGCAAGCCCAACGGCGGCAAGCCGAGCGCGCTCAACACCGGCGTCGCGCTGGCCCGGCACGACCTGATCGTCATGGTCGACGGCGACACGATCTTCGAGCCGGACTCGGTCCGCCGGCTGGTCCAGCCGTTCGCCGACCCCCGCGTCGGCGTGGTCGCCGGCAACGTCAAGGTCGGCAACCGGCGCGGCCTGATCGCCAAGTGGCAGCACATCGAGTACGTCATCGGCTTCAACCTCGACCGCCGCCTCTACGAGACGCTGCGCTGCATGCCCACCGTCCCCGGCGCGATCGGCGCGTTCCGGCGCCAGGCGCTGGAGCAGGTGGGCGGTCTGACCGACGACACGCTGGCCGAGGACACCGACGTCACCATCGCCATCGGCCGCGCCGGCTGGCACATCGTGTACGAGGAGAGCGCCCGCGCCTGGACCGAGGCGCCGGCCACCATCGGCCAGTTGTGGAAGCAGCGGTACCGGTGGAGCTACGGCACCATGCAGGCGATGTGGAAGCACCGGCGCTCGGTGATCGAGAGCGGCCCGTCGGGCCGGTTCGGCCGCCGGTCCCTGTCGTTCCTGACGCTGTTCGGCGTGCTGCTGCCGCTGGCCGCCCCGGTGATCGACCTGCTCGCGATCTACGGGCTGATCTTCCTGGACCGCAGCGACACGGTGGTGGCCTGGCTGGCGATGCTCGCGCTCCAGTTCCTCACCGCGGTACTGGCCTTCCGGCTGGACCGGGAGAAGCTCGGCATGCTCTGGGTGCTGCCGTTGCAGCAGTTCGTCTACCGGCAGGTGATGTACCTGGTGCTGCTCCAGGCGGTCGGCACCGCGCTGACCGGCGGCCGGCTGGGCTGGCAGAAGCTGCGGCGCACCGGAGACCTCCGGGTCGCCGGGCGGGGCGCGACCGGCTGACGCCCGTCAGTCCTCGTCCGGGTCGTCGAGACGGGCCAGCCAGGTGGCGAACCGCTCGATCGGGGTCTCGAACTCCGGGTTCAGGTCGACGAAGTCGCGCAGCCGCTCGCCCAGCCACTCCAGGCTGACCTGCTCGTCACCCCGGCGCTCGACCAGTTCCTCGATGCCACGGTCGGTGAAGTACACGGTTTTCCTCTCGTCGTCGTACGGCAGCGGCCCGCCCCGGGTCGGGACGGGCCGCTGCCGGTGGTGTCACGGGCGGGGGAGAGCCGCCTCGATCAGCGCGTTCTGCTCGACCTCGTGCATCTTCGCCGAGCCCACCGCCGGCGCGGCGGCGGCCGGCCGGGAGATGCGGCGCAGCCGGACCTCGGGCAGGTGCTCCAGCAGGTTGAGCGCGACGAACGACCAGGCGCCCTGGTTGGCCGGCTCCTCCTGGACCCAGGCGAAGTCCTCGGCGTTCGGGTACTGCGCGAGCGCGGCCCGGACCTCCTCGACGGGCAGCGGGTAGAGCTGCTCCATCCGGATGATCGCGGTGTCGGTCACGCCCCGCTCCTGCCGGGCCTGGAACAGGTCGTAGTAGACCTTGCCCGAGCAGAGCAGCACCCGCTTCACCTGCTCCGGCGCCGGAGCCGCGGTGTCGGCCAGCACCGGCTGGAACGTCCCGGTGGTGAAGTCCTCCACCGGCGACACGCACAGCTTGTGCCGCAGCAGCGACTTCGGCGTGAACACCACCAGCGGCTTGCGCTTGGGCGACAGGGCCTGGCGGCGCAGCAGGTGGAAGTAGTTCGCCGGGGTGGTCGGGATGGCCACCCGCATGTTGTCCTCGGCGCAGAGCTGCAGGAACCGCTCCGGGCGGCCGGACGTGTGGTCCGGGCCCTGGCCCTCGTGGCCGTGCGGCAGCAGCAGCGTCACCGCCGAGCGCTGGCCCCACTTCACCTCGCCGGACGAGATGAACTCGTCGATCACCGACTGGGCGCCGTTGACGAAGTCACCGAACTGGGCCTCCCAGGCCACCAGCGCGTTGATGTTCTCCACCGAGTAGCCGTACTCGAAGCCCATGGCCGCGTACTCGGAGAGCAGCGAGTCGTGGACGAAGAAGCGCGACCGCTCGCCGTCGGCGGTGAGCGACATCAGCGGCAGGTAGTCCTCGCCGGTCTTGGCGTCGACCACCGAGGCGTGCCGCTGGACGAACGTGCCGCGGCGCGAGTCCTGCCCGGCGAGCCGGACGGTGACGCCGTCGTGCAGCAGCGTGCCGAACGCGATGATCTCGGCGAAGCCCCAGTCGATGCCGCCCTCGACGGACATCTTGCGGCGCCGCTCCAGCAGCTGCTGGATCCGCTTGTGCGGGGTGAAGCCCTCCGGCAGGTTGACGTGCGCCTCGCCGATCGCCTTGACCACCGAGGCGTCGGTGGCGGTGTCGACCTGCGGCTCCGGCTCCTCCTCCCGCGCCGGGCGGCTGAGCTGACGCGGCGTGGTCGCGGCGTCCCGGGTGGCCTTGAAGACCCGCTCCAGCTGCCCCTGGTAGTCACGCAGAAGCTCCTCCGCGTCCTCCACGGTGATGTCGCCGCGCCCGATCAGCTCCTCGGTGTAGAGCTTCCGGACGGACCGCTTCGAGTCGATGATCTTGTACATCTCCGGGTTGGACATCGACGGGTCGTCACCCTCGTTGTGCCCGCGCCGGCGGTAGCAGACCATGTCGATCACGACGTCCTTGTTGAACGCCTGCCGGTACTCGAACGCGAGCCGGGCCACCCGGACCACTGCCTCCGGGTCGTCGCCGTTCACGTGGAAGATCGGCGCCTGGATCATCCGGGCCACGTCGGTGCTGTAGAGGCTGGACCGGCTGTACTCGGGTGCGGTGGTGAAGCCGACCTGGTTGTTGACGACCACGTGCACGGTGCCGCCGGTGCGGTAGCCGCGCAGCTGGGAGAGGTTGAGCGTCTCGGCGACCACGCCCTGGCCGGCGAAGGCGGCGTCACCGTGCACCGCCAGCGGCAGCACGGTGTAGCCCTCCAGCTTGAGGTCGATCCGGTCCTGCTTGGCCCGGACGATGCCCTCCAGCACCGGGTCCACGGCCTCCAGGTGCGACGGGTTCGCCACCACCGACACCTTGACCGCGTGCTCGCCGTCCGGGGTGGTGAACTTGCCGTTCTGGCCGAGGTGGTACTTCACGTCGCCCGAGCCCTGCGTGGACCGCGGGTCGAGGTGCCCCTCGAACTCGGAGAAGATCTTCTCGTACGGCTTGCCGACGATGTTCGCCAGCACGTTGAGCCGGCCGCGGTGGGCCATGCCGATGACGACCTCGTCCAGCCCGGCCTCGGCGGAGCACTCCAGCACCTCGCCGAGCAGCGGGATCAGCGACTCGCCACCCTCCAGCGAGAAGCGCTTCTGGCCGACGTACTTGGTCTGCAGGAACGTCTCGAACGCCTCGGCGGCGTTGAGCCGGTTCAGCACGTGCTTCTGCTCGTCGGAGCTGGGCTTCTCGTACTTGCGCTCGACCCGCTCCTGGATCCAGCGGCGCTCCTCCGGGTCCTGGATGTGCATGTACTCGATGCCGACGCGGCGGCAGTACGAGTCGCGCAGCACGCCGAGGATCGAGCGCAGCTTCATCCGCTGCTGGCCGGCGAAGCCGTTGACCGGGAAGACGCGGTCGAGGTCCCACAGCGTGAGCCCGTGCTGGAGGACGTCCAGGTCCGGGTGCTTGCGGATCTTGAACTCCAGCGGGTCGGTGTCGGCCATCAGGTGGCCGCGGACCCGGTACGCGTGGATCAGCTCGTGCACCCGCGCGGTCTTGTTGATCTGGCCTTCGCTGTCGACGGCCACGTCGCGCATCCAGCGCACCGGCTCGTACGGGATCCGCAGCGAGGTGAAGATCTCGTCGTAGAAGCCGCGCTCGCCGAGCAGCAGCTCGTGCATGACCTTCAGGAACTCGCCGGACTGCGCGCCCTGGATGATCCGGTGGTCGTACGTGCTGGTCAGCGTGATGACCTTGCTGACCGCGTTCTCGGCCAGGGTGGCCTCGCTCATGCCCTGGTAGGGGGCCGGGTATTCCATCGCGCCGACGCCGATGATGGCGCTCTGCCCCTGCATCAGGCGCGGGATCGAGTGCACAGTGCCGATGCCGCCCGGGTTGGTGAGCGAGATCGTGGTGCCGGAGTAGTCCTCCATGGTCAGCTCGTTGCGGCGGGCGCGTCGGACCACGTCCTCGTACGCCTGCCAGAACTGCCGGAAGTCCATCTGCTCGCAGCCCTTGATGGACGGCACCACCAGGTTGCGCGAGCCGTCCGGCTTGACCAGGTCGATCGCGATGCCCAGGTTGACGTGCTCCGGGCGGACCATCGCCGGCTTGCCGTCGACCTCGGCGAAGGAGTTGTTCATCTCCGGGTGCTCGACGACCGCGCGGACGAGCGCGTACCCGATCAGGTGGGTGAAGCTGACCTTGCCACCGCGACCGCGGGTCAGGTGGTTGTTGATCACGATGCGGTTGTCGACGAGCAGCTTGGCCGGGACGGCGCGCACGCTCGTGGCGGTCGGGACCGACAGCGACGCGTCCATGTTCTGCACGATCTTGGCGGCGACGCCGCGCAGCGGCGTGGTGCCCGCGGCGCTCGCGGTCGGCGCCTTGGCGGCCGGCTTGGCCGGGGTGGACTTCTTGGCCGGCTCAGGCGCCTTCGCCGCCGGCTTGGCGGCGGGCTTGGCCGGGGCGGCCGCTGCCTTGGGGGCGGCCTTCGGCTCCGCCTTGGCGGGCTGCTCCTTGACCGTGGCCACTGCTTCCTGCTGCTCGGCCGGCTCCGGCTTCGCGGCCGGCTTGGCCTGCCCGTCCGGGCGCGGCGTGGCGGCGCCCGGGGCCGGCCGGTAGTCGGCGAAGAAGTCGTGCCAGGCCGAATCGACGCTCGAGGGGTCGGCGAGGTAACGCTGGTACATCTCCTCGACGATCCACTCGTTCGGGCCGAAACCCGCCAGTGGGTTCTCCTGCGAAGTCTGCTGGGTCGACACGGCCGCTAATCGCCTCTTTCACGCGGTTGTGAATGTCACGGTGGCCCCCGGTGACCCCCGGTTGCCGACGCTGGGTAAACCGATGCCAAGGCTACGCCGTGCGCTGCGCGCAGGCATTCTCGCCTCCGGCTGGTGGTCCGTTTCACAGAAGATGCCAGAAGTTCGGCAAACGCTGCGTGATCCGCCGACTCCTGCTAGACGGCGAAGGCCCCGGCCGGTGACGGGTGTCACCGGCCGGGGCCCGGCCTGACCGCGAGGTCAGGAGATGTCGCGCTTGCGGATCGTGGCCACGCCGATCGCGCCGGCCACCACCGCGTACCCGATCAGCACCAGCGCGCCCGCCCACTGCGGCGGGTTGCCCGGGATGTTGGTGTCGCCGCCCACCATGAGCCCGGAGGCCAGCGACGGAACCAGCAGCTGGAGCTTGTTGATCCAGTCGCCGTACCGCGAGGCGAGCAGGCTCAGCACGATCGCCGCGCCGATCGCGCCACCCAGGTAGAACAGGATGCCGGTCACGGTGGCGCCGATCTGGCTGCGGATCAGCACGCCGAGCCCGACGCCGAGCACCGACCAGAGCAGGTAGGCCAGGCCGTTGAGCGCGATCGCCCGCCAGATCGCCCCGCTGCCGAGCTGCGAGCCGACGTCCACCGAGTTGAGGATCAGCGGCGAGATGATCAGGTTCAGCACAGTGGTGACGAGCCAGAACAGCAGCGCCAGCACGCCGGCCGCGGCCAGCTTGGCCAGCATCACCGCGGTGCGGTGCGGTGCGGTGAGGAACGTGGTGGTCACCGTCTGGTGGAAGAACTCGCTGGTCACCACCACGATGCCCAGCAGCAGCACGATGAGCAGCCCGAAGAACTGCCCGTTGGTGTAGAGGTTGGCCGCCAGGTTGTCGGCGGCCGAGATGGCCTGCAACTGGTCGGACTGGTCGGCCGGCACCTCGCCGAAGTCCCCGCCGGCCAGCGCCTCGGTCTGCAACCAGTTGAAGAACAGCGTGAGCGCCCACAGCGCCAGGCTGATCAGCCCGAAGATCCACCAGGTGCTGGTGGTACGGATCTTGAGCAGTTCGGATCGGACCAGCGTCATCGGATCTCCGCCTTTCCGGCCGTCAGCTCCAGGAAGACCCCTTCGAGGTCGGGGCGCTCGGTGGTCAGCTCGTGCAGCTCGACCTTGGCGGCCAGCGCGACCCGGCCCACGGTCGGCGCGTCCACGCCGGTCACCAGCAGCGCGCCGTGCGGGTCGGTGTCGACGGTGGCGGACTGCTCGCGCAGCGCCGCGACCAGCTCGTCGGCCTGCGGGGTGCGTACCCGCACCCGCACGTCGTGCGTCATCGAGGCCATCACCTGGTCGACCGGGCCCTGCCGGACCAGCTTGCCGGCCGCGATGATCACCACGTCGTCGGCGAGCAGCTGCATCTCGGAGAGCAGGTGGCTGGAGACCAGCACCGTGCGCCCCTCGGCGGCCAGCCCCTTGAGGAAGCCGCGCATCCAGCGGATGCCCTCCGGGTCCAGGCCGTTGGCCGGCTCGTCCAGGATCAGCACCTGCGGGTTGCCGAGCATCGCGGCGGCGATGCCGAGCCGCTGCTTCATGCCGAGCGAGTAGCCCTTGAACTTGCGCTTGGCCGCGGGCGTGAGCCCGACCAGGGCGAGCGCCTCGTCGGCGCGCTCCTTCGGCAGGCCCGCCGCCGCGCAGATCACCCGCAGGTGGTTGATGCCGGTGCGGCCCTTGTGCGCGCTGGACGCCTCCAGCACCGCGCCGACGGTACGCAGCGGGTCGGGCAGGTCGGCGTACCGGCTGCCGCCGATGGTGGCCGTGCCGGCGCTCGGCGTCACCAGGTTGAGCAGCATGCGCAGCGTGGTCGTCTTACCGGCGCCGTTCGGGCCGAGGAAGCCGGTGACCCGGCCCGGCTCGACGGTGAACGACAGGTTGTCCACCGCGCGGACGTTCTTGTATTGCTTCGTCAGGCCGGACACGATGATCTGGCCGGTCCCGGCGCTGGGGCGTGGCTGCCCGTCGGACATCATTCTCCTCTCCTGCCCGGCGGGCTCGTCGCACGCCGGTGGGGCACCGTTGCGGGGGCGCCCCGCAACAGCCTTCCAACCCGGCGCAAGGGGGTCAATCAGGCGGGACGCGTACGCGCCGTCCTCCTCAGGGAGGAGATCACCGGGCCGGCAGCGCCACCCAGGTCGCCCGGGCGAGGCCGAGCAGCGCGCCGTCCGCACCGTACAGGCTGGTGTGCACCTCGGCCCGGCGTCCCTCGGAACCGACCGCGACGCCGGTCACCACGCACTCGTCGCCGGGTCGGGGCAGCGCCGTGACCTGCGCGGCGATCCGCCCCAGCACGTACGGCCGGCCGGGCGCGAGCACCGCCCAGCCGCCCGGGCAGTCCAGCGCCGCCCACACCGTCGCGGGCACCACCTGGCCCGGCGCGCGGAACGGCGCGGCGGCCCGCCCGTCCGGCAGCCGGCCGGGGAAGATCCGCAGCCCGTCCGGGTTCGCCGGGCCGCAGACGTAGCAGCGGGGGAACGGGTGGTCGACCAGACCGGGGTACGCCCGCGCGGCCTGTTCCGCCGTCGCCGGGTCCACCGGCGGCACCACCGCGTCGACCGGCTCGATCCGGCGCACCTGGGCGATCACGTGACCGTCCGGGTCGCGTACCTCGCCGTCGGCGGCGGTCAGCGGCGTGTCCAGCGGCGGCGGCCGACGCAGGGTGACCTCCACCGGCCCCCGGTCGTCGATCAGCGCGGCGAAGATGCCGGCGCTCCAGCCGCCGTTGCCGGAGCCGTCCGGCCCCTGGAAGCGGGCCTCGACCAGCATGTGCACCTCCGGGTTTCCCTCCGCCGGCGCCGTCGCGGCGGTCCGCCCGGCAGCCTCGCACACGCCGGTCCCGTCCCGGCCGTCCCGGTTCGCACGCCGCCGCCGACCGGCGTTCACCGGATCGACACCCCTCATCCCGTCCGGCGGCAACCCGGCGCACCTACACAGGAGTCATGGCCGTTCTGCACGCCGCTGGCGCACCGCTCACGACCAGCGGTTACACCCTGCTGATCGCCGACGACCCGACACTGGTCGCGGCCGCGCAACGTTTGCGCCACGAGGTGTTCGCCGGCGAACTCGGCGCCACCCTGCCGACCGCCGCCACCGGGCTCGACACCGACGGGTTCGACGCGTACTGCGACCACCTGGTGGTGCTGCACGAGGGCACCGGCGAGGTCGTCGGCACGTACCGGCTGCTGCCGCCCGGCCGCACCGACCACCGGTACGCCGACGCCGAGTTCGACCTGAGCCCGCTGGCCCCGCTCCGCGACCACCTGGTCGAGGCGGGCCGCTCCTGCGTCCACCCTGATCACCGCACCGGCGCGGTGATCAACCTGATGTGGGCCGGGATCTGCCGCTACCTGCACCTGCGCGGCGCCCGCTGGCTCGGCGGCTGCGCCTCGGTGCCGGTCGCCGACGGCGGGACCGCGGCCGCGCAGGTGTGGGCCGAGGTCACCGCCCGGCACCTCGCCCCGCCGCTGTTGCGGGTCACCCCGCGCCGGCCCTGGTTCGCCGAGGCGCCGGCCGCCGACCTCGCCGCGCTCACCCCGGCGCAACGCCGGGCGCTCGTGCCACCGCTGCTGCGCGGCTACCTGCGGCTGGGCGCCTGGGTGGCCGGCGAGCCCGGGTACGACGCGGACTTCGGCTGCGCCGACTTCTACGTGTTGTTCTCGCTGGACCGGATGAACCCGCGCTACCTGCGGCACTTCCTCGGCGAGGCGAGGTCGTGACCACCGCCGCCGCCGAGCCGTGGACGGCCGGTCCGGGTGCCGGGGAGGGCCTGTGGCGGCCCGCCTCCGGCTGCGGGCCGGACTGCCTGCCGCCGCCCGCCGCCCCGGACGTGTCGCGGCCGCGCCGGGCCGGGCGGCTGCTCGGCGTACTCGGCATGCTGCTGGCCGGGGCGGGCCTGACCGTGCTGCTACCGCTGCTGTCCGCCGCCCGGGGCCGGGCCGCGTTGCGCGCCTGGGCACGGTGGATGCTGCGTACCCTCGGGGTCCGGCTGCTGGTCCGCGGCCGGGTGCCGCGGGGCCGCGCGCTGCTGGTCGCCAACCACGTCTCCTGGCTGGACGTCCTGGCGGTGCTCGCCGTGTCGCCGGCCCGGATGGTGGCGAAGCGCGAGGTACGGAGCTGGCCGCTGGTCGGCGCCCTGGCCGCCGCGGCGGGCACCGTCTTCGTGGACCGGTCCCGGCCGCGTGACCTGCCGGCCACCGTCGCGCGGGTGGCCGGCGCGCTGCGGTCCGGGCGGTCGGTGGCGGTGTTCCCGGAGGGTACGACCTGGTGCGGCGCCGCGACGGACTGCCGCCCGAGCCGCGGCTTCCGCCCGGCGATGTTCGAGGCCGCCGTGGCGGCGGGCGCACCGGTGGTGCCGCTGAGCCTCGGTTACCGGTACGCGGGCGACCCGAGCACGCTGCCCGCCTTCCTGGGAGCGGAGACGCTCTGGGCGTCGGTACGCCGCGTGCTCGCCGCCCGGGGCCTGACCGTGTCGGTGACGGTGAGCGCGGCGCTGCACCCGGCCGAGGGCGCTGATCGCCGCGCGCTGGCCCGGATCGCCGAGGCCGCCGTCCACCCGGTGGCACCCACCCGTCGCCGCACGCTCGCCCATCTGCCAGTGCCCGCTGTCCGCCGGGCCGGCCGGAGATCTTGGTACGAAACGGCCCTCGTAGGGGCCGTTTCGTACCAAGATCTGTAAGCCGTCTCAAAGGGTGGAGGGGGATTCCGGCGCGGGCTCGTCGGGGACGCGACACAGTCGCGATAGTGTCTTGTTCAGTCGCGATGTATCGCGTTATGCTCCTCGCAACACCTGGCACGCCGTGGGTCGGCGCGCCGACGAGGGGAGCGTGTCATGGCCAGTTGGACGGTCGAGAACCCGCAGCGCATCACGCTGGACGAGCCGATCACCCGGCTCGACGCCGAGCTGATCAGCGGCCGGCTCAACGTGGTCGGCGCCGACGGTCCGGCCCGGGTCGACGTGACCCGGGTCAGCAGCCGGCCGCTCCTCGTCGAGGTCCGCGACGGGCGGCTGACGATCCGGCACAAGCGCAAGCCCGGCCTGTTCGGCATCTTCTCGTGGTTCGGCAACCGGATCCGGGCCGAGGTGTCGGTAGCGGTTCCGCCGGACGTGCTCGCCACCCTGTCGGTGGTCAGCGGCGCGCTCGTCGCCTCCGGGCTGCGCCGGGAGACCCGGGTCGACGTCACCTCCGGGCAGGTCACGCTGCGCGGGCTGCGGGGACGCACCAGCGCGAAGGTCATCTCCGGGCCGGTCGAGGCGCTCGGCATCGGCGGCGACCTGGACCTGGAGACGGTCTCCGGTGAGCTGATCCTCGCCGACAGCGCGCCCGACCGGGTCCGCGCCCACGCCGTCTCCGGCTCGATCACCTGCGACCTGGACAACCCGCGCGGCAGCGAGATCCGGCTCAGCGCCATCTCCGGCAGCATCACCGTCCGGGTCCGCGAGGACAGCGACCTCACCGTGCACCTGCACACCACGTCCGGCAAGATCACCAGCAGCTTTCCCCAGGTGGACAGCGGTGGACGCGGGCTCGGCTCGATCAAGGACAGCCACGGTGTGCTCGGCGGCGGTGCGGGTAGGCTCTGGGCCTCCGCGACCTCCGGCAGCATCGCGCTGCTCGCCCGCCCGGTCGCGCCCGCCGACCATGTGGAGGACGTGCCGTGACCGCGGTGTTCAGCCACGGCCGGCTCCGGCTCTACCTGCTGAAGCTGCTCGACGACGGCCCGAAGCACGGCTACGAGCTGATCCGCCTGCTGGAGGAGCGCTTCCTCGGCCTGTACGCACCAAGCGCCGGCACCATCTACCCGCGCCTGCAACGGCTGGAGGCGGAGGGGCTGGTCACGCACACCGCCGCGGGCGGGCGCAAGGTCTACGAGATCACCGAGGCGGGCCGCGCCGAACTGCGCCAGCGCGCCGACGAGCTGTCGGCGCTGGAGAGCGACATCGGCGCCGCCGTCGAGGATCTCTCCGCGCTGGCCGGGGAGATCCGCACCGAGGTACGCGGATCGGTGCGCGACCTGAAGCGGGAACTGCGCGAGGTGGCCCGGCAGACCCGGCAGGGCGGCTGGGCGACGTCCGCCACCGCCCGGCCGGCGACCGGCGAGGGCGCGGCCCGTCCGGACGACTCGCCGCTGCTCGCCGACTTCGACAAGCGGCTGGCCGCGTTCACGGTCGAGGTCGGGGCGTTGGTCCGGGCCCGGCGGCTGAGCGACAACCAGCTCCGTACCGCGATCCGGCTGCTCGACGGCGCGCTGGAAGGGCTCCGGCGGCTGCTCCGCTGATCTCACAGGTTGTTTCCAGCCGGCACCCAGCGCGACCGCAGCCGGAGCGCGGATGATGGGGCCATGGCGGCTACCCAGACCGAGGCACGGCTTCTCGTCGTCGAGGACGACCCCAACATCCTCGAACTGCTCTCCGCGAGCCTGCGGTTCGCGGGCTTCGACGTGGCCACCGCGACCAGCGGCAGTGCCGCGCTGAACGCCGCCAAGGACCACCGGCCCGACCTGGTGGTGCTCGACGTGATGCTGCCCGACCTGGACGGCTTCGAGGTCATCCGGATGCTGCGCGAGGGTGGTACGCGTACACCTGTGGTGTTCCTGACCGCGCGCGACGCCACCGACGACAAGATCCGCGGGCTCACCCTGGGCGGCGACGACTACGTCACCAAGCCGTTCAGCCTGGAGGAGCTGACCGCGCGGATCCGGGCCGTGCTGCGGCGTACCGCGACCGGTGAGCAGGCCCCGTCCCGCCTCACCTTCGCCGACCTGGAGCTGGACGAGGAGACCCACGAGGTGCACCGGGCCGGCCAGCGGGTGCAGCTGTCGCCGACCGAGTTCAAGCTGCTGCGCTACCTGATGCTCAACGCCAACCGGGTGCTCAGCAAGGCGCAGATCCTCGACCACGTCTGGAACTACGACTTCCGCGGTGACGACAACATCGTCGAGTCCTACATCTCCTACCTGCGCCGCAAGGTCGACAACACCCAGCCCCGGCTGATCCACACGCTCAGGGGAGTGGGTTACGTGCTCCGCAAGCCGGCGGCGTGAACGTCGTCGACGACGCGAAGGGCAGGCTGCGCAGCGTCCCGCTCCGGCTGAAGCTCGTCGCCGCGGTCCTCGCCCTCGTGGCCGTGGCGCTCGTCGTGATCAGCGGCCTCACGGCGTTCCTGCTGCGCAACTATCTGATCGGGCAGGCGGACGACCAGCTCCGCGGCGGCGCGTACACGGTGGCCAACACGCTCGACAAGGCCGGCGGCGGCGGGATCAAGATCACCATCCCGTCGGACTACGTGGCGTCCGTCATGGCGCCCGGTGAGCTGCCGGAGGAGCCGACGCGCTACGAGGGCCTGCGCGAAGAGGAACTGCCCCGGTTCCCCGCCGACTACGCGGGCTACCAGGATCGGGTGGGCGACCCGTTCACCGTCCGCTCCGAGGACGGCCGGAGCCGGTGGCGGATGCTCTACACCGCCCTGCCCGACGGGCGGATCATCGCGCTCGGGCAGCACCTCACCGGCGTCGACTCCGCGGTCGGCCGGCTGGTCTGGATAGACCTCCTGGTCGGTGGCGCGGTGCTGATCTCGCTGGCGTCCGTCGGCGCCGGCATCGTCCGTACCAGCCTTAAGCCGCTGGTGGAGATAGAGCGGACGGCGGCCGCCATCGCCGGCGGCGACCTGACCCGGCGGGTGCCCGACCCGGAGGAGGGGCGGTCGTGCCCGACCTCGGAGCTGGGCCGCCTGTCCCGGGCACTGAACGCCATGCTCGCGCAGATCGAGGCCGCGTTCACCGCGCGGGCCGCCTCCGAGGCGGCGGCGCGCAGCGCCGAGATGGGCGCGCGGGACGCCGCCGCGTACGCACAGGCGTCGGAAGCGCGGGCCCGCCGGTCCGAGGAGCGGATGCGGCAGTTCATCGCCGACGCCTCGCACGAGCTGCGCACGCCGCTGACCACCATCCGGGGCTTCGCCGAGCTGTACCGCCAGGGCGCGGCGCGGGCGCCGGAGCAGACCGCCGACCTGCTGCGCCGCATCGAGGACGAGGCGTCCCGGATGGGTCTGCTGGTGGAGGATCTGCTGCTGCTGGCGCGGATGGACCGGGAACGGCCGATCGCGCTGGCCCCGGTCGAGCTGCCGGTGCTGGCGTCCGACGCGGTCGAGGCGGCCCGGGTGATCGCCCCGGACCGGCGGATCGAGCTGGAGCGGGAACCGGGCGCCGGGCCGCTGGTGGTGCTCGGCGACGACGCGCGCCTGCGTCAGGTGATCGGCAACCTGATGACGAACGCGCTCACCCACACGCCGCCGGACGCCTCGGTGACGCTGCGGCTGCGGGCCGAGGCGGGCAACCTCGCCGTGGTGGAGGTGGCGGACACCGGTCCCGGCCTCACCCCGGAGCAGGCCGAACGGGTCTTCGAGCGGTTCTACCGGGTGGACGCCGCCCGTACCCGCCGGGCCGGCGGACCGATCAGCACCGGCCTCGGCCTGGCCATCGTGGCCGCGCTCGTCGCCGCGCACCACGGCACCGTCGAGGTGGCGGAGACGCCGGGCGGCGGGGCGACGTTCCGGGTGAAGCTGCCGCTGCTGCCGGAGGAGCCCGAGCCCGGGGAATGACATTCAGAAAACTTCCAGGCGGATTCCAGGCTGGTGACAGTGCTACGGGGAAAGCTGGTGACATGACCGACCACGAGACCGATCCGCAGCGGTCGCCGGCCCCCGCCGACGCCGAGCCGTCGCACCACACCGCCGAGCTGCCCCGCGTCGAGAGCGGGACGTCGGACTCCTCCAGCACCCCGGCCCCCGCGTCGGTTCCGGCCGACTCCCCGGCCGCCGGAACCGGCACACCCGCCGGAGACACGAACCCGGCCGGCAGTGCCGGAGACGCCGCGCCCGCCGGGCCGTACCCGCCGCAGCCGGCGACGCCGTACCCGGCCTCGGGGCAGCCGCACCCCTGGTACGGGCAACAGCAGCACCAGCAGGGCGGCTGGAACCAGCAGACCGCGGGCGGCTACCCGTCCACCCAGCACGGCGGGCCGGTGCCGTCGTACCAGGCGCAGCCGCACCAGACGCAGCAGGGCTACCAGCCGTACCAGCCCGGGCAGCAGATGCCGCAGTGGGGCTCGCAGCAGCCGCCGCGCCCCAGCCGGGCCGGGAAGTTCGTCGGCGCGGGCGCGCTGGCGCTGGCCCTGATGTTCGGCTCCGGCGTGGCCGGTGGCGCGCTGGCCCTCGCGCTCGACGGGGACGGCCCCACCCGCACCTACTCCGCCGCCCCGGTGATCAACAGCGCCGACCTGCCCAAGATCGCGGCGTCCGTCCAGGACAGCATCGTCACGATCATGACGAACAGCGGTGAGGGCTCCGGGGTGATCCTCAGCGCCGACGGGTTCGTGCTCACCAACAACCACGTCGTCGCGGGCGCCGGTGGCGACACCGTGCGGGTGGTCTTCGCCGACGGCAAGAGCGCCTCCGCGAAGATCGTCGGCACCGACCCGAAGACCGACCTCGCGGTGGTCCAGGCCAGTGGCGTGGGCAACCTGAAGGCGGCCAAGTTCGGCGACAGCGACGCCATGCAGGTCGGTGACCAGGTGCTCGCCCTGGGCAGCCCGCTCGGCCTCCAGGGCTCGGTGACCGCCGGCATCCTCAGCGCCCGCGACCGCACCATCCAGGCGGGCGAGGGTGGCCAGCAGAACCCGCAGCAGGGCGCCAGCTCGATCTCCGGCCTGCTCCAGACCGACGCCCCGATCAACCCGGGCAACTCCGGCGGCGCGCTCGTCAACACTCGCGGCGAGGTGATCGGCATCAACACCGCCATCGCCACCGCCGGGCAGGGCAGCACCGGAAACATCGGCGTGGGCTTCGCCATTCCGAGCAACAAGGCCAAGAACGTGGCCGAGAAGCTCCAGCGCGGCGAGAAGATCAGCCACCCCTCGCTCGGGGTGAGCGTGAACGGCGCCGAGGACGGCGGGGCGCTCGTCGCCGCCGTCACGCCCGGCAGCCCCGCCGAGAAGGCCGGGCTCCAGCGCGGCGACGTGATCACCAAGTTCGGCGACAAGGTGATCAACGACTCGAACGACCTGGTCGGTGCCGTGCAGGCCGGCAAGGTCGGCGACCGGGTCGAGGTGCAGTACAAGCGAAACGGATCCAGCGAGAGCGCAACCGTGACGCTCGCCGAGACGTCATAGTCCCGAGGAACCTGCCTCCCTCCCGGGGGGGGGGGGGGGGGGGGGGGGGGGGGGGGGGGGCCCCCCCCCCCCCCCCCCCCGCCCCTCCTCGTTTCTCACCCGGTACGGGTGAACGCGCCTCACCCGTACCGGCGGGAGGCTCGGGGCATGACCACCACGTCCGCCGTGCGTACCGACCAGCAGATCCAGCGCGACGTCCTCGCCGAACTGGACTGGGACGCGCAGACCCGGGCCACCGAGATCGGCGTGACGGTCTCGCGGGGCGTCGTGACGCTCACCGGCCAGGTGGACAGCTACGCCCGGCGGTGGGCCGCCGAGCGCTGCGCCCACCGGGTACGCGGCGTCCGGGCCGTCGCCAGCGACCTGGCGGTCGACCTGCCCGCCACGGACCGGCGTACCGACGCCGACATCGCGATCGCGGCGAGCCGGGCGCTGGAGTGGGACAGCTTCGTGCCCGCCGAGCGGCTGGACGTGACCGTCGCCGACGGCTGGATCATGCTGCGCGGCGAGGTCGAGTTCGGCTTCCAGCGCCGTACCGCCGAGCGGGAGCTGCGCCGGCTGCGCGGCGTACGCGGGCTGACGAACCTGGTCGAGGTGCGGCCCCCGACGCCGCCGAGTGACGAACAGAAGCGACTCGACCTGCGCGCCCTGCTGCTGCGGCGTACCGGGACCGAGCGGATCGACGCCCGGGTCGACGGCGACACGGTGGTGCTCGACGGCGTGGTGAGCGCCTGGTGGCAGCGGGAGGACGCGGAACGGGCCGCCTGGGCGCTGCCCGGCGTACGGGAGGTGCACGTCGGGATCGTGGTGTCCGGCTGACCGCCGGTCGTTTACCGCGGGCCGGGCCGGGAACCCGCGCGCAGCGGGGTACGCCGGGGACCGACGGGGAGGACTCGTGGCCGTGAACCAGCAGTCCTCGGAGCGCGCCTGGGCCGGGCCGTTGCGGATCGCCATGGTGGTGCCGCCGTGGCTGTCGGTGCCGCCGCCCGGCTACGGCGGACTGGAGACGGTGGTAGCGGGCCTCGTCGACGCGCTTGTCGACCGGGGGCACCGCGTCACGCTGTTCGGCGCGGGCACCGAGCACGGCACCGCCGCCGACTTCGTCTCCACCTGCGACGACCTCCAGTACGAGCGGATGGGCGAGTCGCTGCCCGAACTGGCGCATCTCGCTCACGTGGACCGCCTGGTCGACCCGGCCGGCTTCGACCTGATCCACGACCACACCACGATCGGCCCGATGGTGGCCGGCCGCCGCCGCGTGCCCACAGTGGCCACCGTGCACGGCAACCCGGTCGGCGAGTACGGCACCGTGCTCGGCAACACCGATCGGGGGGTGGGCCTGGTCGCGATCTCGCACGCCCAGCGCCGCGCGAACCCGGGGCTGCCCTGGGCGGGCACCGTGCACAACGCGATGCCGCTGCGGGACATCCCGCGCAAGCGCAGCCCGGGCGCGGGCCCGGTGCTCTGGCTGGCCCGGTTCAGCCCGGACAAGGGCCCGGACGTGGCGATCGCGGCCTGCCGGGCCGCCGGGCTGCCGCTCACGCTCGCGGGCAAGAGCAACGAGCCGGCCGAGCGCCGCTACCTGGAGCAGGTGGTCCGGCCGCTGCTCGGCGACGACGTGACGCTCGTGGTGAACGCGGACCGGTCCACCGCGCTGCGGCTGCTGCTGGACGCCCGCTGCCTGATCATGCCGATCCAGTGGGCGGAGCCGTTCGGCATGGTGATGGTGGAGGCGATGGCGACGGGTACGCCGGTGGTGGCGCTGGGCCGGGGCGCCGTGCCGGAGCTGGTCCGCGACGGGATCACCGGTTTCGTCTGCGAGCACCCCGGCGAGCTGCCGGCGGCGCTGCGGGCGGCGGCGGACCTGGATCCGCAGGACTGCGTCGCGCACGTCGCGGAGAACTTCTCGGTGGAGCGGATGGCCGCCGACTACGAGGCGGTCTACCGGGGCTTCCTGGCCGCGCGGGCACCCGCCCTGGCATCCCGGACGGTCGCGCCCGCCGTGGCCGGCTGACCGGTCAGGTCTGCCCGGCCACGAGCTCCGCCGCCGCGGCGTCGAGTCGCCGCGCGTACCCGGAGCTGATGCTGCCCTCCCGGCGACGCTCGTCGATCTTGCCGCGGAGCCGGTCCACGGCGGCGGTCACCTCGCCCTCGCCGTTCGCGGCGACCGCGTTGCGCAGCAGGTTGCGCAGGTCCACCCCGACGTCCTCGCGGATCTGGCCCTCGGTCAGCCCGGCCTCGATCAGCCCGTCCACCCGTTCGGCGGCGTCGGCCTGACCGGTGGCCGGCGGGCGGGCGCCCCCGCTCGGCGGCACTGACGTCGGCGCGGCCGGCGGCGTGGTGGCCGGTTCCTCGACCACCGGCGGGTCGGCGGGCGACGGCTGCACCGGCCCGGCGGTCGGCAGCACCCGCGGGTCGGTGGTCCGGTCCGGCGTCAGCGCGGGCGCCAGCAGCGCCGCGGCGGCGACCACAGTCACGCCGACGGCGGCCAGCGTGAGGGTGCGGCGCCGGCTCGGCGCCGGCTGCGCGGCGGGATCCTGCCCCGGCTCCGGGCTCGGCTGCGC
>NZ_JBXUOV010000008.1:0-74863 GCF_057196585.1 Micromonospora sp. ATLC20 | reverse complement strand
CCCCCGTCCCGACCGGCACAGCGGCCCCGGTCGTCGCCCCCGGCGCTGGGCCCGGATCGCCGGGCCGGTGGCGCTGGCCGCGGCCTCGGTCGCCGCGGTGGGGCTCGGTGTGGGCCGGATGGCCGACTCCGGCGACGGCGGCGTCAGCACCGCCGACCGGGCGGGCGGGGAGGCGGCACCGATGGCCGCCGCGCCGTACCGGACCACCGGACCGGCAGTGCGCAGCGGCACCGACTGGACACCGGAGCGCCTCGCCGCCGACCGGGCGCCCGCCGGAGCGAAGTCGATCCCGGGAGACATGGCCGGGCCGTCCGGCGCGGCGAAGGACGGCGCGGAGACGCCCCTGTTCCGCGAGGATCAGCGCCTCAGCGCCCTCGGCGGGCTGGACCGGCTGGCCCGGCCGGAGACGCTCGCCGCGTGCCTCACCGCGATCGGGGCCGAGCACGGCGGCGGGCCGCTCACCGTGAACATGGTCGACTACGCCCGCTTCCAGGGCGTACCGGCGCTCGTGGTGACGTTCGCGGACGCCGGCGGCGCCCGCTGGGGCTGGGTGAGCGGGCCGGAGTGCGGGGTACCCGGGTCCGGCGCGGACACGCGGTTCCAGACGCGGGTAGGGTGAAAACGCGGTCACGACGCTTGTCCCGCCACGTGACCTGACCCACCGGATGACCGGCTCGGGAATCCCCGCTTCGTACGATGGCGTTCTGCAAGTCAGGCGCCGGCGTCCCTAGAGCCGTCGGCACTCGGGATCGACATCGGTGCGGCCGGTGACGAACACACACATCGGGAGACGGCAGTGGACGAGGTCCGCAACCTGATCATCATCGGCTCCGGTCCGGCCGGCTACACGGCGGCGGTCTACGCCGCCCGCGCCAACCTGAAGCCCCTGGTGATCGAGGGCGTGCAGTCGGGTGGCGCGCTGATGACCACCACCGAGGTGGAGAACTTCCCCGGCTTCGCGGACGGCATCCTCGGCCCCGAGCTGATGGACAACATGCGCAAGCAGGCCGAGCGCTTCGGCGCCGAGTTCCTCACCGACGACGTGACGCGGGTCGAGCTGAAGGACACCGGCGAGATCGGCTCCGACGCGGTGAGCACCGTGTGGGTCGGCGAGACCGCCTACCGCGCCCGCGCCGTCGTCCTCTCCACCGGCTCGGCCTGGCGTCCGCTGGGTGTGCCGGGCGAGCAGGAATACCTGGGCCACGGCGTGTCGTCCTGTGCCACCTGTGACGGCTTCTTCTTCCGCAACCAGCACATCGTGGTGGTCGGCGGCGGCGACTCGGCGATGGAGGAGGCGAGCTTCCTCACCCGTTTCGCCGAGTCGGTGACGATCCTCCACCGCCGCGACTCGTTCCGCGCCAGCAAGATCATGGCGGACCGGGCGCTGAGCAACGAGAAGATCAAGGTCGAGTGGAACACCGTGGTCGAGGAGATCCTCGGCGACGACGGCAAGGTAAGCGGCGTACGGGTGCGCAACGTGCACACCGGCGAGAGCAAGGTGCTCGACGTCACGGGCGTGTTCGTGGCGATCGGGCACGACCCGCGCAGCGAGCTGTTCCGTGGTCAGGTGGAGCTGGACGACGAGGGGTATGTGAAGGTGCAGGCCCCCAGCACCCGTACCAGCGTGCCCGGCGTGTTCGCGGCGGGTGACCTCGTCGACCACACCTACCGGCAGGCCATCACGGCGGCCGGCACCGGCTGCGCCGCCGCGCTGGACGCCGAGCGGTTCATCGCCACCATTAAGGGCTGAGAGTTCCACGAGCAAGGTTCGGAGGAGGAGAGTTCATAGTGGGTGCAACCAAGGCGGTCACGGACGCCAGCTTCGTCAGCGACGTGCTGCAGTCCGACAAGCCGGTTCTGGTCGACTTCTGGGCGGAGTGGTGCGGCCCTTGCCGCAAGGTCTCGCCGCTGCTGGAGGAGATCGCGGGCGAGATGAAGGACCAGGTCACCATCGTCAAGCTCAACATCGACGAGAACCCGGAGACGGCGCGCGCCTACCGGGTGATGTCGGTGCCGACGCTGACCATCTTCAAGAACGGCCAGCCGGTGCAGTCGATCGCCGGCGCCAAGCCGAAGGGTGAGCTGGTCAAGCTCATCGAGTCGGCGCTCTGAGCCGTACCGACACCGCCGGAACCCCCGTCACCGCACCCCGGTGGCGGGGGTTCCGGCTTCCCTGACCTGCATGAACGCGAACCCGCCGGGTATCGGCCACGGTACGCTCCGTAAGCAGCCGTCGGAGTTCCGGTCCGCCAACGTCCGTGCAGAGGGGGTCGTCGTGCGTCCGATCCGACCCGGTGACCAGGGACCGGCGGTGGCCGAGATCCGTACCGTCCTCGCCGGCCTGGAACTTCTCCCCGCCGAGGCCGCTGGTGACGATTACGACGCCCAGACCGAACGCGCGGTGCGGGCCTTCCAGCAGTCCCGCGGCCTCAGCGTCGACGGGCGGGTCGGCGCCGAGACCTGGCGGGCGCTCGACGCGGCCCGCTGGCGGTTCGGCGCCCGCGCGCTCTACCACGCCGTACCCGAGCCGCTGACCGGCGAGGACGTCCGCTCGCTCCAGGAACGGCTGCTGGAGATGGGGTACGACGTGGGCCGCGCCGACGCCATCTACGGCATCCGCACCTCCCGCGCGGTGGCGCAGTTCCAGCGGGAGATGGGCCTGAAACCGGACGGCTCGTGCGGGCCGCACACCGTCAACGCGCTGCGCCGCCTCGGCCGCAAGGTGGTCGGCGGGCGCCCGCAGTGGCTGCGCGAGTCCGACGCCATCCGGCAGGCCGGTCCGACGCTCGTCGGGCGGACCGTGGTGATCGACCCGGGGCACGGCGGCACCGACCCGGGAGTGGTGGTGCCCGATGGCACGCTGCGCTGGACCGAGGCGGACCTCGTGCACGACCTCGCCAGCCGGCTGGAGGGGCGGCTCGCGGCCGCCGGCGTGCGGGTGCAGCTCACCCGGGGCCCGTCGCCCGGCGCCTGCCTGCCGGACGCGGACCGGGCCCAGCTCGCCAACTCCCTCGGCGCCGACGTGTTCATCTCGCTGCACACCGACGGGCACGCCAACCCGGAGGCCGAGGGGGTGGCGACCTACCACTACGGCACCGACAACGGCGTCACGTCGGCCACCGGCGAGCGCCTCGCCGGGCTCGTGCAGCGGGAGATCGTGGCCCGCACCGGGCTGCGCGACTGCCGTACCCACGCCAAGGCGTGGGAGCTGCTCCGGCTCACCCGGATGCCCGCGGTACGCGTCGAGGTCGGCTACCTCACCTCACCGGACGACAGGGGGCGGCTCGTCGACCCGCGTTTCCGGGACCGGGTGGTCGAGGCCATCGTGGCCGGCGTGCAGCGGATGTACCTGCCGATCGAGCGGGACGTGCCGACCGGCTCGATCGACGTGAGCGAGCTGCGGGCGATCGTGGCCGCCGGCACCGTTCTCGACTGAGCCGCGACTCAGCTCGTCGAGCGGGTGGCGGGCGCCGGGCGGACCGGCCGCAGCAGCGTCTCCGGGCTCATCGAGCCGAGCAGCTTCTCCAGCGCGTACTCGACGTCCGACTTCCAGCTCAGCGCCGTCCGCAACTCCAGCCGCAGCCGAGGGTAGCGGGGGTGCGGCCGGACCGTCTTGAAGCCCACCGAGAGGAAGAAGTCGGCGGGCGCCACGCACGCGCGCGCCGGGTCGTCCGCGTCGTCGCCGAACTTGGCGTCGCCGAACGCCTCGATCGCCTTGATGCCGCGCTTGGTCAGGTCGCGGGCCACGCCCTGCACCAGCATCCGGCCCAGGCCGCCGTCGGCGAAGGCGGGCACCACGTGCGCCGTCATCAGCAGCGCCGCGTCCGCCGAGACCGGCGAGGTGGGAAACGCCATCGAGCGCGGGACGTACGCCGGCGGGGCGTACATGACGAAACCGGCCGGCATGCCGTCGACGTAGACGAGCTTGCCGCAGGAACCCCACTCCAGCAGCGTCTGGGAGACCCACGCCTCCTTCTCCAGGCCCGGGTCACCGGCCGCACAGGCCCGCTCCGCGGAGACCGGATCCAGCTCCCAGTAGACGCAGCTGCGGCAGGATCGAGGCAGGTCCTCCAGCGTGTCCAGGGTCAGGCTGACCAGACGTCGCGACATGAGCGCACCCCACCACTAGGCTCGGAGCGCCGGTGAGTCCCGCGCCCTCCTGCTCCCGACGAGCGATCGTACGCCCCTGTCCGGCGGTACGGGAGGGAACGCGCGAGCCCTCGCCCGGACGGCCGACGGCGGGTCCGGGATGTGGACGTGTCCACACGGCCGGTGCCGCGACCGTCACCGGGGACTACGATCGACCAACCGGCCCCCGCCGCCAATGGATGTCGGCATCGCGGGTACCACACCGGGCGGCAGCCCCGCCGACACCCGATCGAGGTGATGTCCATGACCGGCACGACGCTCGACGACTACACCGACCGGTACGCCCGGCGCGTCCGCGGGATGACCGCCTCGGAGATCCGGGCACTCTTCGCGGTGGCCAACCGGCCGGAGGTCGTCTCGCTCGCCGGTGGGGCCCCCTACATCGCCGCGCTGCCGCTCGACGCGGTCGGCGAGATGCTCGGCCGGCTCGGCTCCGAGCACGGTGCCACCACCCTCCAGTACGGCGTCGGCCAGGGTGCCCCCGAGCTGCGTGAGCGGATCTGCGAGGTGATGTCCCTGTCCGGGATCGACGCCTCCTGCGGCGCCTCACCGGAGGACGTGGTGGTCACGGTCGGCGGCCAGCAGGCCCTCGACCTGGTGGCCCGGCTCTTCCTGGACCCGGGTGACGTGGTGCTCGCCGAGGGCCCGACGTACGTCGGCGCGCTCGGGGTGTTCCAGGCCGCCCAGGCCCAGGTGGCCCACGTGCCGATGGACGACGAGGGGCTCATCCCGGAGGCGCTGGAGACGGCCATCGCCGACCTGGCCCGGGCCGGCCGGCGGGTGAAGTTCCTCTACACCATCCCCACCTACCAGAACCCCGCCGGCGTGACGCTGAGCGAGGAGCGGCGCGAGCGGGTGCTGGACATCTGCGAGCGCGCCGGTCTGCTCGTGGTGGAGGACGACCCGTACGGTCAGCTCGGTTTCGAGGGCGAGGCGCCCCGGCCGCTGCGGGCCCGGCGGCGCGACGGCGTCTTCTACCTGAGCACGTTCTCCAAGACGTTCGCGCCGGGCCTGCGGGTCGGCTGGATCCTGGCGCCGCACGCGGTCCGCGACAAGCTGGTCATCGCCAGCGAGGCGCAGATCCTCTGCCCGAGCGCCTACGCGCAGTCGGCCGTCTCGACGTACCTCGGCACCATGCCCTGGCGGCAGCAGCTCAAGGTCTACCGCGAGGTCTACCGCGAGCGCCGGGACGCGCTGCTCGACGCGATGGCCGACCTGATGCCGGAGGGCACCACCTGGACCACGCCGCGCGGCGGCCTGTTCGTCTGGGCGACGCTGCCCGACGGGCTCGACTCCAAGGCGATGATGCCGCGGGCAGTGGCCGCCCGCGTCGCGTACGTGCCGGGGACCGGCTTCTACGCCGACGGCACCGGCGCCGGGAACATGCGGCTCAACTTCTCCTTCCCGACGCCGGAGCGGATCCGCGAGGGCGTGCGCCGGCTGGCCGGGGTGATGGAGCAGGAGATCGCCATGCGCAAGGTCTTCGGCGCGGTCGGCGGTGCCGGACCGCGCCGCCGCCAGGGCGGCTCGGACGCGCCCGGCCCCGACTTGGCATGATGCCCGCATGTCCGACAGCCCCGCCGCAACGCCTCCCGTGACCGGATCCGCCACCGACGAGCTGCACGTGCTCGTACTCGCGGGCGGCCTCTCCTACGAGCGGGACGTCTCCCTGCGGTCGGGCCGCCGGGTGCTCGACGCGCTGCGCGCCGTCGGCGTCGAGGCGGAACTGCGCGACGCCGACGTGGCGCTGCTGCCCGCGCTGACCGCCGACCCGCCGGACGCGGTGGTGATCGCCCTGCACGGCGCCACCGGCGAGGACGGCTCGCTGCGCGGCGTCCTCGACCTCTGGGACGTGCCCTACGTCGGCTGCGACGCCCGGTCGTCCCGCCTCGCCTGGGACAAGCCGTCCGCCAAGGCGGTGCTGCGCGAGGCGGGCATCCCCACGCCCGACTGGGTGGCGCTGCCGCACGACCGCTTCTCCGAACTGGGCGCGGTGGCCGTCCTCGACCGCATCGTCGACCGCCTCGGGCTGCCGCTGATGGTCAAGCCGGCGCAGGGCGGTTCCGGACTGGGCGCCGCCGTGGTCAGGGAGGCGGCGTCGCTGCCGGCCGCCATGGTGGGTTGTTTCGCGTACGACCAGACCGCGCTCGTGGAACGCTACGTACCCGGAATGGACGTGGCGGTCTCCGTGCTCGACCTCGGCAAGGGGCCGCAGGCCCTGCCCCCGGTCGAGATCGTGCCGCGCAACGGCGTCTACGACTACGCGGCCCGCTACACCGCCGGGCGTACCACCTGGCACGCGCCGGCCCGGCTCGACGCCGCGACGACCGCCCGGGTGACCGAGGTGGCGCTCGCCGCGCACACCGCGCTCGGACTGCGCGACGTGTCCCGGGTCGACCTGATCGTCGACGCCGGCGGCGACCCGCACGTGCTGGAGGTGAACGTCTCCCCGGGCATGACCGAGACGTCGCTCCTGCCGCTGGCGATCCAGGCGGCGGGGCTGGACTTCGGCCGGGTCCTCGGCACGCTCGTGACCCGGGCCGCCGCCCGCCGCTGACCTCAGCTCTCCCGGGTACGCGCTGCGTCCGGCCGGTCGCTCTCGTCTCCGCCCTCGTCCCCCGCCTTGTCGTCGCCTGCGCTCGTCGGTGCGCTGCCCGGCGCGGTTTCCGGCGCCGGGCCGGCCTGCGGTGCCGGGCCGGGCTCCGACGGGCCCGCCGAGGGGTCTGAGACGTCCGCTGCCGCGTCGGACTCGGGGATCTCGTCCGCTGCCTCGATCACCGAGACGGACTCCTCCTCGGGCTCCTCAGCGGCGTTCGCAGGGGAGGTCGCGGAGAGACTCGACGGCGCCTGCCATTGGATGCGCGGCGGCTCGGCCAACGGACGACCACCGAACTCGGCGAGCCACGCGGCCACCATGGCGAGGTTCTCCCGCCACTGGTCCTCGGAGATCGGCGGCAGGATCGAATCCCACAGCGACAGGAACGTGCCCCGCAGTTGCAGCCGCCCGTACGGCCGCGCCAGGAACCACAGGTGCAGGTGCGCCGAGCCGTCGCCCCACCGGTTCACGTGGACCCGGGCCACCCCGTCGAGCGAGCGCACGGCCCGCTCCAGGCGGACGGTCATCACGCCCAGTTCGGCGGCGAGCAGGTTCGGCAGGTCGCCCAGATCCAGGTGGGAACGCGACTCCAGGATCAGGACCATCGGCAGGCCGGTGGGCCGGTCCATGGCGCGGACGCGCCACCGCTCACCGACCCAGATGTACGCCTCGTCGGGCGCGTTGCAGGCGGTGCACTCCCGGTCCGCCTCGCCACGGCGGGGAGGTTCGAACGGTACGGGCTCGTCGAGCTGCTTGACGCGGAGATCGCCCTCGAAGGGGAAGGACGGCCACTGGGTGAAGTCGGGAACTGAGGGAGGGGTGTCCGGCACGACGCTGACCCTAACCGAGTTGGCGACGCCTGTCCCTACCTGTTCCACTGGCCGCCCACCGGTTGTCCACCGCGTTGTCCACAGGCTGCCGAGATCACCAGCACAGCGCGTCATGCACTGCTCAGCAAGGGTTTCCTCGCTTCGTTTCACGTGAAACGGGGAGTGCCTGTGGACAACCGCTGTGGATAACCTCGAGTATCTCCGGGCCCGTTCTTCCAACGATCCGGCGACCGATCCGCACCGGGTGTCGGCGGCTCTCGTAGCCGTTTCACGTGAAACGGCGGGTGCGCGTCGGCGCGCTTCTCGGCTCGGTGACTCGGCGCGCTGACGCCGGGCCGGCCTCGTACCGTGACTGAGCCCTCGGCGGGTGCGGCCGATCGAACGAGGCGCCGCGGGGCGACGGGCGGAAGGTAAGTCGACAGACGAACCATCCGGCGGTTGTTCGTTGGAAACGGACCGGGCCGCGCGGATCTCGAGCCGGGCCGATCACCGCTCGGCTTATGGCCGCCGGCACCGCGCCTCATCGCTTGTACTCGGACAGCCGGGACTCGATCAGATGAGGGTCGGGTCGGTCGCCGCGTTTCACGTGAAACAGCAGGCGGGTCCGAGCCGACCGGCCGAGCCCGAGCGGGCCACACGGCCTCGGGGTTTCCGGGCGGTCGCTGATCGGGCTCGCCGCCCTGGAGTCTGCGACCACCCGGTCCGGTGCGCAGAGAGTTGGTAGGTCATTCGAGGGGGGCGCCGACGACTCAACGGAAGCCGTCCCCCGGGAATGCTGAGCCGGGCCGCACGCCTCGGCCCGTTGCCCGGGCTCCTCGCGAGAGTCCTCGGCTCGGCGGTCCCCGGTCCGGCGGTCCCCGGCTTCGTCCGCTCCCCGGCTTCGTCCGCTCCCCGGCTTCGTCCGCTCCCCGGTTCGGCCGCTCTCCCGATTGAGCACTCCCTGGTTCGGCATTACTCGGTTCGGCACTCCTCGGCTCAGCGACCCTCGGCCGGCGCTCCCCGGTTCGGCGGAGCGCGGCTCAATGCGCCTGGATCGCTCACATGCGCGATCGGATCGGGCTCTTCATAGCGACTCCCGCGCGACCGCCACGGCCGGGTGTGCTCAACCCTGCGGCCCGCCAGCGTCGTCATCCTCCGTTCGCCCGTGCCCTGGCTCAGGGCTTGTCGGACCGAGACCACGTCACTCTGGGACACGCCGGCACGCTGGCCCGGGCAGGGCGGCGCGGCGGTCGCCGGCCCGACGGCTCGAACGGCTTCACGGCACGGCGGCCTGACGGCACGGCGGCACGGCGGCCTGACGGCACGGCGGCTCGACGGGCTTTCCGGCGCAGAACCGGTTCGCGTTCGATCGGTCGGCGACACCAGCAGGCGGCTAGACGGGGTGCGTCGCGCGGAACGCTCGAGTCGTTCAAGGAACGGCTTCCGTCTGAGCCGTCGCCGTCAGCCCTTCTGCCAGACCAACGAAGTGGGCGCTCACCGACTCGTCACCGCCGAAGGCGGCCCTCGGCACCTTTGCGCACTACGCCCTCGCGTACTCGGCCGCTCAGCGCTCGGGCGCGCGGCGTGCCACCAATCAGCAGCGCGGAGAGTGGGTTCACCCGCGCCCCATCTCCTAGTCACCGGTTCCCGTTTCACGTGAAACGCGGAGCGAAGCGCGACAGCCCAAGCCCGGCCCTTCGACGGAAACGGCAATGACTTCCGAGGGGTCGTTCTCTCCGTCGACCGGAATCGCCACGACCCATCGCCGCCGCCAGAACGAACGAGCGGCACCGAACCAACCCGGATACAGATCCGGCCGCATCCCCTCATCGGGATGCGGCCGGATCGACAAACGGAGAAGGAAGGACTACGCCTCGGGCGTCCCGTCCTCGCCCATGCCGATGATCCCGACGATCCGCTCCAGGTCGTCGACGGTGGCGAACTCGATCGTGATCTTGCCCTTGCTGCGGCCGATGTCGACCTTCACCCGGGTGTCGAACCGGTCGGAGAGCCGGTCCGCGAGATCGGTGAGCGCCGGGGCGTGCGGCTTCGGCCGGCGCTTGGCGGCGGCCGACTTCGCCGGCTCCTCGGCGAGCGCCAGGTGCACGAGTTCTTCGGCGCCGCGTACGGTGATGCCCTCTCGGACGATCCGCTCGGCGAGTGCCTCCTGCGCCTCGGCGTTGTCGAGGCTGAGCAGAGCCCGGGCGTGACCGGCGGAGAGAACACCGGCGGCGACGCGGCGCTGCACGGCGGGCGGCAGGTTCATCAGCCGGATCGTGTTGGAGATCTGCGGACGGCTGCGGCCGATCCGCCGGGCCAGTTCCTCGTGTGTGGCGCCGAACTCCTCCAGCAGTTGCTGGTACGCCGCCGCCTCTTCGAGCGGGTTGAGGTTGGCGCGGTGGATGTTCTCCAGGAGCGCGTCCCGGAGCATCGCGTCGTCCTTGGTGTCCCGGACGATGGCGGGGATGGTCTCCCGGCCGACCGCCTGGGCGGCACGCCAGCGCCGCTCGCCCATCACGAGTTCGAACTTGTCGGGGTCGAGCTGGCGGACCACGATCGGCTGAAGGAAGCCGACCTCCTGGATCGAGGTCTTCAGTTCCTCCAGCGCCTCCTCGTCGAAGACGTGCCGGGGCTGCTTCGGGTTCGGCACGATCGCGTCGACCGGAATCTCCGCGAAGCGCGCGCCGGGCACCGGGCTCAGCTGTGGCTCGGGCTCGGCGGCCGGCGACGGGGTGCTTGCGACGCCACCGGTGATGGCGGCAGTCGCACCAGCGGCCGGAGCCGCCGGCGACGCGGCAGCCGGCGACGAGTCCGGTTCGGTGGCCGCCGGTTCGGCGCCCGGTACCGGGCCGGTGGGGATGAGGGCGCCGAGCCCTCGGCCCAGTCCGCCGCGGGGACGGTTCTTCATGCGACGCCTCCCAGCGACATCTCCGCACTACGCATTCCGGCTCACCGGCTCCTTGACGCCTCGCTCCGCGATCTCCTGGGCGGCCTCGAAGTAACTCGTGGCTCCCCGCGAACCGGGATCGTAGGTCATCACCGACTGGCCGTAGCTCGGCGCCTCGGAGACACGCACGTTGCGGGGGATGACCGCCTGAAGCACCTTGTCGCCGAAGTGGTTCCGGACGTCCTGCTCCACCGCGTCGGCGAGCCGGGTACGCCTGTCGTACATGGTGAGCAGGATGGTGGAGACCTCGAGCTTCGGGTTGAGGTGCTGACGAACCAGGTTGATGTTGTTTATGAGCTGGTTGAGGCCCTCCAGCGCGTAGTACTCGCACTGGATCGGGATCAGCACCTCCTGCGCGGCCACGAGCGCGTTGACGGTCAGCAGGCCGAGCGACGGCGGACAGTCTATGAAGACGTAGTCGAAGTGCCCCGGGTACGCGGCGATGGCCCGCGCCAGGCGCGACTCCCGAGCCACCACCGAGACGAGCTCGATCTCGGCGCCGGCCAGGTCGATGGTGGCCGGTACGCACCAGAGGTTCGGGATGCCCTCGACGGCCTGGGCCACCTCTTCGAGCGGCACGCTGTCGATCAGGCAGTCGTAGACGTCGGGCACGCCCGTGTGGTGCGGCACGTTCAGACCGGTGGAGGCGTTGCCCTGGGGGTCAAGGTCGACCACGAGCACCCGGTTGCCGTGCAGCGCGAGCGCCACGGCGAGGTTCACGGTGGTGGTCGTCTTACCCACGCCGCCCTTCTGGTTGGCGACGCACATCACCCGGGTCCGGTCAGGGCGCGGCATGGTGACCTCGCCACTGGGATTCAGGATCTGCACGGCGCGCATCGCCTCCATAGCCAACGGTGGATCATCCTCTTCGCGCGTCGGGGTTTCACGTGAAACGTACGTGCTGGCGTCTACCTCGTCCCCGTACCCGTCTGCCTGTGGCGTGTCGGACGGCGCCACGGTGGCCTCGGGGGCGGCCTGGTACGGCACGGCCGAGACGGGCGGCTGGGGTTCGTAGCGGGTGGGTACGGCGGCGTTCGCCCGCACCGCGGGCGGGCGCGGGGTCGGTGCGTTCACCGGACCGTCGGCCGGATCGAGCGGATCGCGGGCCGGCGGTACGTTCGCAGGCGCGGACGAGACGGGGCGCACCGGCCCGCCGACCGACGATTCCCGTCGCTTGGACGGCTGCGCCGGATACGGGGAGGCCGGTTCGCCGGACTCGTTCACCGTCCACTCCTGGTAGTTGGTTTCACGTGAAACGGGGTCGGCGGAGGGCTGGCCTCCTGGTCCGGTCAACCGTGGATCGTCGTACCTGCCGTCGTCATGCACCTGTCATCCCTACCCGCTCCGGATGGTCGGTCCGCACCCGTCGAATCGCGTCCGCGCCTCGCACGGCGCCGTCGGCTCGGCGGGAACCATCGGGTTCGGGTGCCGCCCGGCACCGCCGTTCCACACTATCGACGCGCGGTCAGCCTACGGCCGACGGGCGCGGTGGGTCCATGTCGGGTTGCGATCGATCGCGTCACGCCCACCGGTCCAACGACCGGACCGGGCGTGCGGAATGGCGTACCCGCTCAGCGGTCGCCGCGACGGCGACCGCCACGCGACCGCTTCGGCTTCTTGGGACGGCGCGGGTTGACCACGCGCTCCCGGACCACCTCGACCACAGTCGCCGGGGGGTCGATCACCCCTTCGCCACAGCGGTGCAGTTCCGGGGTCCCGCCGCCGAGGCGGATCACGGCCTCGGTGTGCTCGGTGATCTCGTCGGCCGCCGAGGCGCCCTTGAGTGCGACCAGCCGTCCGCCGGGAGCCACGAGCGGCAGGCACCAGGAGGCGAGCCGGTCCAGCGGGGCCACCGCGCGGGCGGTCACGATGTCGGCGCTCAGCGGTTCCCGGTCGCGCGACCCGGCCGCCGCCTCCTCGGCCCGCCCACGGAACACACGCACGTCCCGGGTCACGCCGAGGCGCTGCACCGCCTCGATCAGGAAGGCGGTTCGCCGGGCCAGCGGCTCCACGAGCGTCACGGTGAGGTCGGGGCGCGCGATCGCCAGCACCAGACCGGGGAGCCCGGCGCCGGAGCCGACGTCGATCACGCTGGCTCCCTCCGGGATCCGTTCCGCCACCACCGCGCAGTTGAGCAGGTGCCGCTCCCAGAGCCGCGGCGTCTCGCGGGGCCCGATCAGGCCGCGAACCACGCCGTCGGTGGCGAGCAGTTCGGCGTACGCGGCGGCCAGGTCGAGCCGGTCGCCGAACAACGCGCGGGCGGCCTCCGCCAGCTCGGGCGGCAGCGTCGCCGTCGCCGGGTCGGGGGCACCGGCGTCGCCACCACCGTCCACGAGGGACGGTCCGTCCGCCGACGGTTCCGCGAAGACCGGGTCGGCCGCCGCGGCCGGAGCCGCCGGTGCCACGTCCGCCGCCGGCTCACCGGAGAAGGCGGGCATCACGTCCACCGCCGGGTCTGCGGGCTCGACCCCGGGCACCACCGCCGGCTCGCCGGAGAAGGCGGGCTCGCCGGGGTCGGTCACGGCCTTTCCCGGGTACGCGGGGTCGGCCGGCCCGTCGTCGTCGGAGAAGACCGGGTCGACAGTGGGGTCGGGGCGCACAGCCGACGGCCCGGGCGGCATACCGCCCGGGCCGGTCACGGCTCCTGCCGTCGTCTCGTCGGAGATCACGGACCTCAGTCCACCGGCCGGACGACGATGCGGCGGTTGGGCTCGACGCCCTCGGACTCGCTCTCCACCCCGCTCATCGCGTTCACCACGTCGTGCACGCACTTGCGCTCGAACGCGGACATCGGCTCCAGGCGCACCGGCTCGCCGTGCTCCTTGACCTTCTCGACCGCGTTCTTCGCCACGGCGGCCAGCTCCTTGCGGCGGGCGGCCCGGTAGCCGCCGACGTCGAGCAGCAGCCGGCTCGGCGTGCCGGTCTGGCGGAACACGGCCAGCCGGGCCAGTTCCTGGAGCGCCTCCAGGGTCGCGCCACGCTGGCCGACCAGGTTCTGCAGCCGGCCACCTACCACCTCGACGACCGGGCGGCCACCCGACACCAGCTCGTCGATGTCACCGTCGTAGTCGAGGATGTCCAGCAGACCCTCGACGTAGTCGGCGGCGATCTCGCTCTGCCGGAACAGGTCGCTCTCGGCCGGGGCCTTCTTCTCCCGGGCCTCGCCCGCGGCGTCCTCGGTCTCGGTGGCGGCGGTAACGGGGGTCTCCTCGTCCAGGGACTGGTCGGCGCTGGGGATGCTGGTCTCGGTCACGGGTCTCATCTCCGTACTCGCTCGGCCGGACCGTCGGGGGTCCGCTGGTCTCCCGGGGCCGGCGGGAGGTTCGCCGGGTGCCCTCGGGCACGTCTGTACGGGCCAGTTTCGCCCGTGTCCGCGCTCCGCGCGGTGATTCCGGCCCGGCGCCGACTCCTCGGATGGCAGCACGCGGCCGGAACGGGCCACCGCCGACGTCGCCGACGGTGGCCCTGTGGGCTCAGCCCTGTCGCTTGGCGGGCTTGCTGCCACCCTTCTTCGGGTTGACCGGCTTGGCACCAGGCTTCGGGCCGGCCACCTTCGGCGCGGCGGCCGGAGCCTTCGCCGGCGGCTGGGCCGCCTTGCGGCCGAACAGGCCACCGGCCTTGGCCGGCTGCACCGGGTTCTTGCCGGAGGTGCTCTTGGCGGCGCTGGTGCTCTTCGCGGTCGGCGGCGGCGGGAACTTCCGCAGCACCCACTGCTGCTGGCCGAGCGTGAAGAGGTTGTTGGTGACCCAGTAGATGATCACACCGATCGGGAAGATCGCACCCGAGATCAGCAGCGACAGCGGGATGCCGTAGAGCATCAGCCGCTGCACCATGCGCTGCTGCGGGTCCTCGGCCCACCCGGTCTTGAGGATCATCTGACGGCTGGTCAGGTAGGTGGTGGCGATCATGATCAGCACCAGGATGCCGGCGACCACCTTGACCGTGCCGGTGTTCGCACCCAGCCGGCTCAGTTCCTCGGCGGTGGAGCCGAACTTGCCGGAGATCGGTGCGGTGAACAGCGTCGCGTTGGAGGCGCTGTTGAACTGGTCGACGGTCCAGCCGTACAGGGTCTTGCCCTGGTTGTCGGGGCTGAGGCGGCGCAGCGTGTGGAACAGGCCCAGGAAGACCGGGATCTGGAGGAACATCGGAAGGCAGCCCATGAGCGGGTTGGCCTTTTCCTTCCGATAGAGCTCCATCATCTCCTTCTGGAGCGTCTCCCGGTCACCCTTGTGCTTCTCCTGGAGCTCCTTGACCTTCGGCTGGAGCGCCTGCATGGCACGCTGCGACTTGATCTGCTTGACGAAGACCGGGAACAGGATCACCCGGACCGTCACCACCAGGAAGACGATGGCGAGGATCCAGGCCCAGTTCGTACCGATCACGGCCCCGACCGGAACTCCGATGGCGTCCCAGGCCGAGTGCCAGGTCAGCAGGATCCACGAGATCGCGTAGTAGATCCAGTCGAGACTAAACACTCAGGCTCCAGTCACGTCGGAACGGCGGCGGTCGCCCGGCTCCGGAACCGGGTCGTGTCCACCAGGGTGGAAGGGGTGGCAGCGCGACAGCCGACGGACCGTCAGCCAGGCTCCCCGCAGCGCACCGTGCCGGGACACCGCCTCCACGGCGTAGGCACTGCACGACGGGTAGAACCGGCAGCGGGCCGGCAGTGCCGGACTTATCCACCGACGGTACGCGATGATGGGCGCCAGCAGCATGCGGGCACCGGTTGTGGGCGACGGAGTCGCCGTCGTCGGGCCGCTCACCGCGACCGCCGTCCCCGGGGGGCCCGCGCGGCGGCGATGGCCGCGTCCAGGTCGGCCCCGAGCCGGGTGTACGTCGCGTCGGCCGATGCGGGCAGCGCGCGTACCACGAGGGTGGTGCCGGTGGGCAGCTCGGCCAGCCGCTCGCGGACCAGGTGCCGGAGCCGGCGGCGGACCTTGTTGCGGACCACAGCGCCGCCGACGGCCTTGGACACGACGAAGCCGGCGCGGCTCGGTGCGGAATTCTCCGCACCGATGCTTCGCGCCGGCTCCGGCGAGAGTGTCGCGGTGGTGCCGATCGGCTCGGGGATGGTCAGGTGGACCACGACGGCGCCACGGCCGACGCGTCGGCCACCGCGAACCGCTGCGGCGAAGTCGCTACTGCGCCGCAGTCGTTGCGCGGCGGCCAGCACGACTGCCCACGTCCCCGGACCGGACCTGTCGGCGTCAGGCCGACAGGCGCGCGCGGCCCTTGGAGCGACGGGTCGAGATGATGGCGCGGCCGGCACGGGTGCGCATGCGCAGCCGGAAGCCGTGGGTCTTCGCGCGCCGGCGGTTGTTCGGCTGGTAGGTGCGCTTGCTCACGTCAGGCTCTCCGTTGTCGTACGCCCCGCGCGGCGGATCGCCCGGGGTCGTGTGCTGGTCCAGATCACCTGTCGGTGACCTCCGATCGGCGCTGCCGTGACACGCTCCCCGGCGATGCGGGGTGACAGCCACGGACAGCAAGCATCAATCACCCTAGCAGAGGGCGAGAGAGCAGCCGCTCCAGCCTACGCAGGGGCGCAATGACCGTCAAACGTCACACTCGGGCGTCCGACCTGCGGGCAAGCGCGACCGAAGGGGCGGTTTTCACTGATGTTGCCAAGGTCGTCAGGGTGTCGCCGGTTGATGCTGTGGGGTCCGCGCTGTTAGCGTGCGCGATTGCGGTCGGCGTCGGGGGTCCGGGGTTTGTCGCCGATCGGCAAGACCGGACACGCTGTTGAATCGTTCGGCACGGTGAACCCGCTTCAACGCCTCCGTGGATCGAGGGGGGCAGGTCCGACCCGCGTCCGGTGGGCGGCCACAATCGGTCGGTACACAGGCTGTGGATAACTTGTGGATGACGACCGGTCAGCCGTCCGGGCGGGCGTGAGAAGGAGCAGGCGAGGGGGTGGCACGACGGTGACCGGAGCGACCGACCTTGCCGCGGTGTGGACGGCGACCACCGACGAACTCGCCGACGAGATCATCTCCGCGCAACAACGGGCGTACCTCCGGCTCACCCGCCTGCGGGCGATCGTCGAGGACACGGCGCTGCTCTCGGTGCCGGACGCCTTCACCCGGGACGTGATCGAGTCCCGGCTCCGCCCGGCCATCACCGAGGCGTTGAGCCGCCGGCTCGGCCGGCCGATCCAGGTGGCGGTCACCGTGCGGGTCGCCGACGACCCGAATGCCCGCCCGGCCGGCACCGTCTACCGCAGCAGCCCGGAGCCGCTGCCCGAGCACGACGGCGCCGCCCCGCTGCCCGGCTTCGACCAGCCCGGCCCGCCCGCCTCCGCCCAGGCCTTCCCGTCGCCGCGCCCGGAACCCGGGTACGCCGAGGCCGGATATGGCGAACCGCGCCCGGAGCAGCCGCTCGACGAGCCGGCCCCGCGGCAGCGGACCGCCGACGGCGGCCGCCCGCACCTCATCCCGGCCGGCCGGGACGCACAGGACACGCTCTTCAGCGCCGCGTTCGCCGAGCCGGTACGCACCGCGCCCGAGCGCCGCGCCTTCGACGAGCGCACCCGCATCGAGCCGCCCGTGCCCGACGCCGGCGGATACGAGCCCCGCTACCGGGAGAGCCCGCCCGCCGACCCCGCGCCGATGCGCGGCCTGCCCCGGGACGGCGCCACCGACAACGGCCCCGGCCGGGGTGGCGCCGACCACCACCGCCCGGGAGGCGGCCAGGCCGACCGGAGGCTCCCCGGCGGTACGGAGAGCGGCGGCAACCGGCTCAACCCGAAGTACATGTTCGAGACGTTCGTCATCGGCTCGTCGAACCGGTTCGCGCACGCCGCGAGCGTGGCGGTGGCCGAGTCGCCGGCGAAGGCGTACAACCCGCTGTTCATCTACGGCAGCTCCGGGCTGGGCAAGACCCACCTGCTGCACGCCATCGGGCACTACGCCACGACGCTCGGCAACGCGCGCTCGGTCCGGTACGTCTCGACCGAGGAGTTCACGAACGACTTCATCAACTCGCTGCGCGACGACAAGACGAGCGCGTTCCAGCGCCGCTACCGGGACGTGGACATCCTCCTGATCGACGACATCCAGTTCCTGGAGAACCGGGAGCGGACGCAGGAGGAGTTCTTCCACACCTTCAACACGCTGCACAACGCCAACAAGCAGATCGTGATCACCTCTGACCGCTCGCCGAAGCAGCTGGCGACGCTGGAGGACCGGCTGCGTACGCGCTTCGAGTGGGGTCTGCTCGCCGACATCCAGCCGCCGGACCTGGAGACGCGGATCGCGATCCTGCAGAAGAAGGCGGCCCAGGAGCGGCTGTTCGCTCCGCCGGACGTGCTGGAGTTCATCGCGTCCCGGGTGTCGAACTCGATCCGCGAACTGGAGGGGGCGCTGATCCGCGTCACCGCCTTCGCCAGCCTCACCCGCTCGTCGGTCGAGCTGTCGCTGGCCGAGGAGGTGCTGCGGGACTTCATTCCGGACGGCGCCGGCCCGGAGATCACCGCGGACCAGATCATGGTGTCGACGGCCGACTACTTCGGGGTGAGCCTGGAGGACCTGCGCGGCCATTCCCGCTCCCGGGTGCTGGTGAACGCGCGCCAGGTGGCCATGTACCTGTGCCGGGAGCTGACCGACCTGTCGCTGCCCCGGATCGGGCAGGCGTTCGGCGGCCGGGACCACACGACGGTGATGCACGCGGACCGCAAGATCCGTCAGCAGATGGCGGAGCGGCGCTCGCTCTACAACCAGATCGCCGAGCTGACGAACCGCATCAAGCAGAACACCTGACCGCCCCACCCTCGCACTGCCCTCGCGTCCCTCCCCGCTCCCGCCGCCCTCCCCGCTCCCGCCACTCCAGCGGTGATCAAGGAGGGCGGACGCGCGAACGTCCCCGCAGATCTTGGAAGCTTGGCGCCCTCATAGGGGCCGTTTCCTACCAAGATCTCGCCGGAGCTGAGCGCCGCGCCTTGACCGGGGGGTGATCGGCGGCCACGGGGACCCCTCACCGCTACGTCCCGCCCCTCGCTCTCGCCCACCGGCCTCCCCGTCGATCATGAAGCTGGCGGCGACAAACCGGACGCGAACGCCGTCAACTTCATGATCAGCTGAAGCAGGGCGGGCGGAGCCGCGGGTGGCAAGTAGCCGACAGCGGGGAACTGTTGACCCTCGACCCGGTGGAGGGCCCAGGATCTGTCGTGTGTTCGTCCACAGCTCGTACCCGTTGTCCACAGCCCCTGTGTCACAGGCGGTGGACAACCACGCTTCGCACTCGGCCGGTTACCCACAGACTGTGGACAACTCCTGGGGACGACGCTGTGGACGCCTGGGGACGACTGTCCCGTTGTCCCCAGACAGCGACCAGCCTGTGGGCGAGCTGTTGAAGGTTCTGGGGACGACGGCTGTGGACGTCTCCGGCGCTGTCCACAGCGCTGGGGAGAAAACCGGTGGATTACCGGTGGACAACCGGTGGACAGCCGTGGAAAACCCGGCGGCCGGCGAGGGCTGTGGACCGGGACACGAGTTTTACCCCTGGTTCTCCACAGCCAAACCACCGGTGGATAACGTGTCTGACCTGCGCGGACGGCGGTTCTCCACAGTTTGCACAGGTGCGATGAAGACGATGAGTTATCTCTTCTAAACAACAAAAACCAATCATCACCGTTGGACTTCCTGTGGATCGGGCCGGAGCACTGCCGCCGGCAGTCGCCCGGGGCACCTGGATCCACGGGGTCGGGCGCACAGCCGATGCCCCAGCGCCTTAAGGTGCGATGGGTGCCCGCACGGTCGGGCGGGACGGGTGGCAGCGGTCGGCATGAGAGAGTTGTCGCTGACGTCGACGCGGAGGCATTGATGAAGTTCCGAGTGGAGCGCGACGCGCTCGCCGAGGCGGTCGCGTGGACCGCCAAGAGCCTGCCCAACCGACCCTCCGTACCGGTGCTGGCCGGGGTGATGCTCCGCGTCACCGACGGCAACCTGCAGGTCTCCGGCTTCGACTACGAGGTCTCCAGCCAGGTGACGGTCGAGGTGCAGGGTGACGCGGACGGCGCCGCCCTGGTCTCCGGCCGCCTGCTCGCCGAGATCACCAAGGCCCTGCCGGCCAAGCCGGTGGACATCGCCGCCGTCGGCGCCCACCTCGAACTGGTCTGCGGCAGCGCCCGGTTCACGCTGCCCACCATGCCGGTGGAGGACTACCCGACGCTGCCGGAGATGCCGGAGAGCGCCGGCACCGTCGACGCCGCCGCCTTCGCCTCCGCCGTGGCCCAGGTGGCTGTGGCCGCCGGCCGCGACGAGACGCTGCCGATGATGACCGGTGTACGGATCGAGCTGAGCGGCAGCACGATGGCCATGCTGGCGACCGACCGTTACCGCCTCGCGCTGCGCGAGATGGAGTGGAACCCGGACGACCCGGAGATCAGCCTCAACGCGCTGGTACCGGCCCGTACGCTGCACGACACCGCGAAGGCACTCGGCCCGCTCGGCGGCCACGTCACCATGGCGCTGTCCTCCGGCGGTGCCGGTGAGGGCATGATCGGTTTCTCCGGTGGCACCCGCCGGACCACCAGCCGGCTGCTCGACGGCGCCAACTACCCGCCGGTGCGCTCGCTGTTCCCGGCCGACCACAACGCCGAGGCCCGCGTCGCCGTCGCCTCGCTCATCGAGGTGGTCAAGCGCGTCGCGCTGGTCGCCGAGCGCACCACGCCGGTGCTGCTCAGCTTCAGCGCCGACGGTCTCGTGGTCGAGGCGGGCGGCACCGAGGAGGCCCGGGCCAGCGAGGCCATGGATGCCACCTTCAGCGGCGAGCCGCTGACCATCGGGTTCAACCCGCAGTACCTCATCGACGGTCTGGCCAACCTGGGCGCGCAGCACGCCCTGCTCCGGTTCGTCGACGCGTTCAAGCCCGCGGTCATCTCCCCGGCAGGCGAGGACGGCGAGGTCATCCCGGGGTACCGGTACCTCATCATGCCGATCCGCGTGTCCCGCTGATCGCAGCAGCACGACCCTGACGTACGGAGGTAGGAGCAGATGCAGCTCGGCCTGGTAGGACTCGGCCGCATGGGCGGCAACATGCGGGAGCGGTTGCGCGCCGCCGGGCACGAGGTGGTCGGCTACGACCACAACCCGGAGATCAGCGACGCCGCGAGCCTGGCCGAGCTTGCCGAGAAGCTCCAGTCGCCCCGCGCGGTGTGGGTCATGGTCCCCGCCGGCGTCACCGACGCCACGATCGACGAGCTCGCCGGTGTGCTCGGCGAGGGCGACATCATCATCGACGGCGGCAACTCCCGGTTCAGCGACGACGCCCCGCGCGCCGAGCGGCTGAACGAGCAGGGCATCGGCTACATCGACGTCGGCGTGTCCGGCGGCGTCTGGGGCCGGCAGAACGGGTACGCGCTGATGGTCGGCGGCGCGCAGGAGCACGTCGAGCGGCTGATGCCGATCTTCGAGTCGCTCAAGCCCGAGGGCGAGTTCGGCTTCGTGCACGCCGGCCCGGTCGGCGCCGGTCACTACGCCAAGATGGTGCACAACGGCATCGAGTACGGCCTGATGCACGCGTACGCCGAGGGCTACGAGCTGCTGGCGGCCTCGGAGCTGGTGACGAACGTGCCCGGCGTGTTCAAGTCGTGGCGCGAGGGCACCGTCGTGCGCTCCTGGCTGCTCGACCTGCTGGACCGGGCACTCGACGAGGACCCGGGGCTGGCCGAGCTGAGCGGCTACACCGAGGACACCGGCGAGGGCCGCTGGACCGTGGACGAGGCGGTCCGGCTCGCCGTACCGCTCAACGTCATCACCGCGTCGCTGTTCGCCCGGTTCGCCTCCCGGCAGGACGACTCGCCCGCGATGAAGGCCGTCGCCGCGCTGCGCCAGCAGTTCGGCGGCCACGCCGTCCACAAGCGCTGACCGGTATCCACAGGCTGTGTACGTCCGCCGGCTCGAACTGGTCGACTTCCGCTCGTACGAGCGCGTCGGCGTCGACCTGGAGCCGGGGCCGAACGTGCTCGTCGGCGCGAACGGCGTCGGCAAGACCAACCTGGTCGAGGCGCTGGGCTACGTGGCGACCCTGGACTCGCACCGGGTCGCCACCGACGCCCCGCTGGTGCGGATGGGCGCCGCGTCGGCGGTGATCCGCTGCGCCGTGGTGCATGAGGGCCGGGAGCTGCTGGTCGAGCTGGAGATCGTGCCGGGCAAGGCCAACCGGGCCCGGCTCGGCCGGTCTCCGGCCCGACGTGCCCGGGACGTGCTCGGCGCGCTGCGCCTGGTGTTGTTCGCGCCGGAGGACCTGGAACTGGTCCGCGGCGATCCGGCCGAACGCCGCCGCTACCTGGACGACCTGCTGGTCACCCGCCAGCCCCGCTACGCCGGGGTCCGCGCCGACTACGAGCGGGTGGTCAAGCAACGCAACGCGCTGCTGCGTACGTCGTACCTCGCTCGGAAGACCGGTGGCACGCGCGGCGGTGACCTGTCGACGCTGGCCGTGTGGGACGCGCATCTGGCGCAGCACGGCGCGGACCTGCTCGCCGGCCGCCTGGAACTGGTGGCCGCGCTGACCCCGCACGTGGCGAAGGCGTACGACGCGGTGGCGGCCGGCCGCGGCGCGGCGGGCATCGCGTACCGGCCCTCGGTGGAACTGCCCGAACCCGGCGCGGACCGCGCGGCGCTGGCGGAGGCGCTCGCCGCCGCGCTCACCGCGAACCGGGCCGCCGAGATCGAGCGCGGCACCACGCTCGTCGGCCCGCACCGCGACGACCTGGCGCTGACGCTCGGCCCGCTGCCCGCCAAGGGGTACGCGAGCCACGGCGAGTCCTGGTCGTACGCGCTGGCGTTGCGGCTGGCCGGGTACGACCTGCTGCGCGCCGACGGGATCGAACCGGTGCTGGTGCTCGACGACGTCTTCGCCGAGCTGGACACCGGCCGGCGGGAGCGGCTGGCCGAGCTGGTCGGCGGCGCCAGTCAGCTTCTGGTCACCTGCGCGGTGGACGACGACGTGCCGGCGACGCTGCGCGGCACCCGGTACGCGGTGGGCGAGGGGACGGTGCGGCGTGCCTGATGACGAGGTGCAGCTCCCGCCCGCACGGCTCGGGCCGGGACGCGACGCGCGTACCCCGGAAAAGCCCGCGGGCGGTGAGCCGGCCGCGAACCTGCCGGAGGGCTCGACCGGGCCGGAACTGGCCCGGGCGGTGCTCGACGCGGCGAAGGCCCGGCGGCAGGCGGCGGCTCCGCGACGGCGCGGCGCGGTCCGCGGCGACGGCGAGAAGCGGCTGCGCGGCTACTCCGGCCCGGGTCCGGACCCGCGCGACCCGCAGCCGCTCGGCGCGGTGCTGGACAAGCTGATGAAGGCGCGGGGCTGGCAGAAGCCGGCGGCCGAGGCGACGGTGTTCGGCGCGTGGGAGAAGGTGGTCGGCCCGGAGGTCGCGCAGCACAGCCGCCCGGTCAAGCTGGAGGACGGCGAGCTGACGGTGGAGGCGCGTTCGACGGCGTGGGCGACCCAGTTGCGCCTGCTGGCGAGCTCGCTGTTGCAGCAGATCGCCCGCGAGGTGGGCCACAACGTGGTGCGCAAGCTGCACATCCACGGGCCGGCGGCGCCGTCGTGGTCGCGCGGCCCCCGACGGGTACGCGGGCGCGGCCCCCGCGACACCTACGGCTGACCGACGCCCCCCGAGCGCCGCGCCTCACGCCTGGCGCGCTTGAGTTCGCGCTGCTCACGGCTCCACTGCTTGCGGCGCTCCAGGTCTTCCTTCCACGCGTCGCGGGCCAGCTTCGAGCCGCCCTGCACCGCGCCCTGCACCTGGGACGGGCCGGCGAGGTTGCGGAACACCCAGCCCAACAGGCGGCCACCCTTGCCGGAGGCGTCGCCCACCTGCTCGTCGTCGCTCATTCCGCCGCCTCCCTGTTTTGTGTGCAAACCATTGGTACACCAATCATTGCTACGATCGCAACGACGACGAGGAGGACGCCGGTGACCGACGGCATCGAGGAGGACCCCCTGGCGCTGGAGCAGCAGGTCTGCTTCGCACTCTCCGTCGCCGCCCGGAGTGTCGTCGCGGTCTACCGGCCACTGCTGGAGCCGATGGGGCTCACCCACCCGCAATACCTGGTCATGCTGGCGCTCTGGCAGCACGCGCCGCTGTCCGGGCGGGATCTGAGCCGGCTGCTCCAGCTCGACCCGGGCACGCTGTCACCGCTGCTCAAGCGGCTGGAGGCGGCCGGCTACATCAGGCGGGAACGGGACGCCGCCGACGAGCGCAGCCTGGCCGTCTCGCTCACCGCCGAAGGGCAGGCGCTGCGGGCGCAGGCCGAGCGGATCCCGCCGGCCATCGTGCAGCGCCTCGGCCTGCCGCTGGCCGACCTGCGGCACCTGCACACAGCGCTGACCGAGGTGATCGCGGCCGCCAACCGGGCCACGTCTTCTCCCGGCGCTGCGGCGCCCGGTCAGGCGTCGGCGTAGACCGCGAAACCCCGCTCCGCGCAGCGCCGGTAGAAGGCCGCCAGCACGCTCAGCTCGGCGCAGGTGAAGTTCCACTGCGGCGGGTCGCCGCTGTCGTCCCGCAGCCGGTCGAGGCGGCTGTCCAGCCAGCGGAGCTGCTGCTCGGCCAGCCGGCCGTCACCGAGTAGCGCGCGCAGCACCTCGCTCACCGACTCGAACGTGACCGGCTCGCCGTACGGCCGGTGCCGGGCGACGAACTTCTCCACGCCCTCGGCGATCCAGGAGCAGCCGTCCGGGTCGATCACCGGGTCCTCGTCCTCGACCGCGTTCTCCGTGGCGTAGAGCACATTCTCCAGCCCGAGGATCAGGTCGACCAATTCGGTGTACGCGGTCGCGCGTACCGTGCCGGTCTTCGCGATCAGCTCGGCGAGCGCCGCGGTCGGCGCGGAGATCCGGGGCATTTCCACGATCTCGCCGAAGTCCACGAACTCAGCCGGCGCGACCGGGTCGTAGAAGCGGCCGGTCCGCGGCCAGTGCACCGCGACGTTGTCCAGCCCCATCTGGCGTCACCTCTCACCAAGCGTTTTCGGACCATCTCCGACGATCGTCCCGGTTCCGGGCGCAAAAGATCAAGACCGCAACGGCGGCGCCGCAAAAGCTACGGCACGCCGGGCCCGGCCGCGACCCCCGGTCGGGGCACCCGCCGATCACCGGTCGGATGATCGTCACGGCTCACGGTGGCCGGTGGCGCGGTACCGGCCCGTTGGCGTGTAGGGGGAGTCGTGGGCGGCGCGGTTCGTCCGGCTACGGCATTCTCAGCCGCCCCGGAGAGGGTGCCGAGTGGCGGTTTGGTCGGCTCCGCACAGTAAGATTGAGGGCGAGACGAAAGACCCGAGACGGAGCGACGGACAGGGGCCCGCATGAGCCCTCGATCATAGTCCCGTATCAGGTCCGAGCCGATCGCGATCCGCGGGCAACCGCGGCGCCCGGCGCACATGATCCGAGCCTGGCGACCCCAGGGGCGGACCATGCGCGCCGACGTCGCGTCCTGTCCGCCGAACCCGCGCCCCCGCGCCCACGCGCGGCCGGTGCGAGAAAGTGGCCGAGCGTGGCAGCGGAGGACAACAAGAAGTACGGTGCCGAGTCGATCACCGTGCTCGAGGGCCTGGAAGCGGTCCGGAAGCGGCCCGGTATGTACATCGGGTCCACCGGCGAGCGCGGTCTGCACCACCTGGTGTGGGAGGTCGTCGACAACGCGGTGGACGAGGCGCTGGCCGGGCACTGCGACACCATCGACGTGGTGCTGCTGGCCGACGGCGGTGTCCGGGTGACCGACAACGGCCGTGGCTTCCCGGTCGACCTGCACCCCAAGCTGAAGAAGCCGGGTGTCGAGGTCGCCCTGACCGTGCTGCACGCGGGCGGCAAGTTCGACGGCAAGGCGTACGCCGTCTCCGGCGGCCTGCACGGCGTCGGCGTCTCCGTGGTGAACGCGCTGTCCACCCGGATGGCCGTGGAGATCCACAAGGACGGCTTCGTCTGGCGTCAGCAGTACCACCACTCCAAGCCGACGCCGCTGGAGAAGGGTGAGGAGACCGACCGCACCGGCTCGGCCGTCTCCTTCTGGCCCGACCCGGACGTCTTCGAGACAGTCGACTTCGACTTCCACACCATCTACCGGCGCCTCCAGGAGATGGCCTTCCTGACCCGGGGTCTCACCATCCACCTGCTCGACGAGCGGGTCCCGGAGGACGAGGACGGTAAGACCCGCGAGGTCACCTTCCACTACGAGGGCGGCATCGCCGACTTCGTCCGGCACCTCAACGCCTCCAAGAGCCCGATCCACAAGACGGTGGTCGAGTTCGGGGCCGAGGAGACGGGCATGTCGGTCGAGATCGCCATGCAGTGGAACGAGTCGTACGGCGAGTCGGTCTACACTTTCGCCAACAACATCAACACCCACGAGGGCGGCACCCACGAGGAGGGCTTCCGGGCCGCGCTGACGAGCGTCGTCAACCGCTACGGCGCCGAGAAGAAGCTGCTCAAGGGCGACGAGCGCCTCTCGGGTGAGGACATCCGCGAGGGTCTGGCCGCGATCATCTCGGTCAAGCTCACCGACCCGCAGTTCGAGGGTCAGACCAAGACCAAGCTGGGCAACACCCCGGTCAAGGGCTTCGTGCAGCGGGTCTGCAACGAGTCGCTCGTCGACTGGTTCGACCGCAACCCGGCCGAGGCGAAGATCATCATCCAGAAGGCGTCCCAGGCGGCGCGGGCCCGGATCGCCGCCCAGCAGGCGCGCAAGCTCGCCCGGCGCAAGTCGCTGCTGGAGTCCGGCTCGATGCCCGGCAAGCTGGCCGACTGCCAGTCCACCGACCCGCGCGAGTCCGAGGTCTTCATCGTCGAGGGCGACTCGGCCGGCGGCTCGGCCAAGCAGGGCCGCGACCCGCGCGTCCAGGCGATCCTGCCGATCCGCGGCAAGATCCTCAACGTGGAGAAGGCCCGGATCGACCGGGTGCTGAAGAACAACGAGGTGCAGGCGCTGATCACCGCGCTCGGCACCGGCATCCACGACGACTTCGACATCGAGAAGCTGCGCTACCACAAGATCGTGCTGATGGCCGACGCCGACGTCGACGGCCAGCACATCCAGACGCTGCTGCTCACCCTGCTGTTCCGCTTCATGCGGCCGCTGGTCGAGCTGGGCCACGTCTACCTGGCCGCGCCGCCGCTCTACAAGATCAAGTGGAACAAGAAGGGCGACGACGCCCAGTACGCGTACTCGGACCGCGAGCGCGACGGGCTGATCGCCCTGCGCCAGCAGAAGAAGCCCAACGCCCGCCCGGACGACATCCAGCGGTTCAAGGGTCTCGGCGAGATGAACTACCCCGAGCTGTGGGAGACCACGATGAACCCGGCCACGCGTACGCTGCGCCAGGTCACGCTCGACGACGCCGCAACCGCGGACGAGCTGTTCAGCGTCCTGATGGGCGAGGACGTCGAGGCCCGCCGGTCGTTCATCCAGCGCAACGCCAAGGACGTGCGGTTCCTGGACATCTGACGGACCCACCCGGGCCGGCCGGACATCCACCGGCCGGCCCGGGAGTCCACAGAGTTATCCACAGCCTGAACGCTTTCCACAGCCGTTATCCACAGCGAGACCACGACTGAAGAGTCTGATAAGGGTTAACAGTGACCGATACTCCCGAGTCCACCCCGAACGAGCCGGAGACCCCGGAGACACTGGCCGCGGTCGTCCAGCACGACCGGATCGAGCCGGTCGGCCTCGAGGTCGAGATGCAGCGCTCGTACCTCGACTACGCGATGAGCGTCATCGTCGGGCGGGCCCTGCCGGACGTCCGGGACGGGCTCAAGCCGGTCCACCGCAAGATCCTCTACGCCATGTTCGATTCCGGCTACCGGCCGGACCGCGGGTACGTGAAGTGCTCCCGCGTCGTCGGTGACGTGATGGGCCAGTTCCACCCGCACGGCGACTCGGCCATCTACGACGCGCTGGTCCGGATGGCGCAGCCGTGGTCGCTGCGCTACCCGCTGGTCGACGGCAACGGCAACTTCGGTTCGCCGGGTAATGATCCGGCTGCGGCCATGAGATATACAGAATGCAAGCTCGACCCGCTGGCGATGGAGATGCTGCGGGACATCGACGAGGACACCGTCGACCTGCAGGACAACTACGACGGCCGGGCCAAGGAGCCCACCATCCTGCCGTCGCGTATCCCGAACCTGCTGATCAACGGCTCCGAGGGCATCGCGGTCGGCATGGCCACCAAGATCCCGCCGCACAACCTGCGCGAGATCGGCGCGGCGGTGCAGTGGTGCCTGGAGCACCCGGAGGCCGACGAGGCCACCACGCTGGAAGCCCTGCTGGAGATCGTCAAGGGCCCGGACTTCCCGACCCACGGCCTGATCGTCGGCCAGGCGGGCATCCAGGACGCGTACCGGACCGGGCGCGGCTCGATCCGGATGCGCGCCGTGGTCGAGGTCGAGGAGGACAAGCGGGGCCGGCCGGCGCTCGTGGTCAGCGAGCTGCCGTACCAGGTCAACCCGGACAACCTCGCCGAGCGCATCGCCGAGCTGATCAAGGAGGGCAAGCTCGCCGGCATCGCCGACATCCGCGACGAGTCCTCCGGGCGTACCGGCATGCGGATCGTGCTCGTGCTCAAGCGCGACGCGGTCGCCAAGGTGGTGCTGAACAACCTCTACAAGCACACCCAGCTCCAGGAGACGTTCGGCGCCAACATGCTGGCGCTCGTCGACGGCGTGCCGCGCACGCTCAACCTGGCCCAGTTCATCCGCTACTACGTCGAGCACCAGATCGAGGTGATCCGGCGGCGGACCGCGTTCCGGCTGCGCAAGGCCGAGGAGCGGGCACACATCCTGCGCGGTCTGTCCAAGGCGCTGGACGCGCTGGACGAGGTGATCGCCCTGATCCGGCGCTCGCCCACCGTCGAGGACGCCCGGCAGGGCCTGATCCGGCTGCTGGACATCGACGAGGTCCAGGCGACCGCGATCCTGGACATGCAGCTGCGCCGGCTGGCCGCCCTGGAGCGGCAGCGCATCCTGGACGACCTGGCGAAGCTCGAAGTGGAGATCGCCGACCTCAAGGACATCCTGGCCAAGCCGGAGCGGCAGCGGCGGATCGTCTCGGAGGAGCTGGGCGAGATCGTCGCGAAGTGGGGCGACGACCGGCGTACGAAGATCGTCCCGTTCGACGGCGAGGTCTCGATGGAGGACCTCATCGCCCGCGAGGACGTGGTGGTGACGATCACGCGCACCGGGTACGCGAAGCGGACCAAGGTCGATCTCTACCGGTCGCAGCGGCGCGGCGGGAAGGGCGTCAGCGGGGCGACGCTCCGCCAGGACGACATTGTCAGCCACTTCTTCGTATGCTCTACCCACGACTGGATCCTGTTCTTCACGAACAAGGGTCGGGTCTACCGGGCGAAGGCGTACGAGCTTCCCGAGGCCAGTAGGGTGGCCAAGGGCCAGCACGTGGCCAACCTGCTCGCGTTCCAGCCCGACGAGCAGATCGCGCAGATTATTGAAATCCCGAACTACCAGGTGGCCCCCTACCTGGTACTGGCCACGAAGAACGGCCTGGTGAAGAAGACGCGGCTCGAGGAGTTCGACTCCAACCGTTCCGGCGGCATCATCGCGGTCAACCTGCGCGATGAGGACGAACTGGTCGGTGCGGTCCTGGTCGCTCCGGAGGACGACCTGCTGCTCGTGTCGAAGAACGCCCAGGCGATCCGCTTCAACGCCACCGACGAGGCGCTGCGCCCGATGGGCCGCGCCACTTCCGGGGTAATCGGCATGCGCTTCAGCGGCGAGGACGAGTTGCTCGCGGTCGAGGTGGTGCGAGAGGGTCTGGACGTTCTGGTCGCGACGAACGGGGGTTACGCGAAACGTACCCCGATCGAGGAATACCCGGTCCAGGGCCGGGGAGGTAAGGGCGTGCTGACCGCGAAGATCACCGAGCGACGCGGTGGCCTGGTCGGCGCGGTCGTGATCGATCCGGAGGACGAGCTGTTCGCCATCACGAGCAACGGCGGCGTCATCCGGACTCCGGTGAAGCCTGTACGCCGTACGCGTGACCGGAACACAATGGGGGTCAAGCTGATGGACCTCCCGGACGGCGTGACTATCGTGGCGATTGCTCGCAATGCCGACGAGCCTGACGAACAGGACTAGTTGATGACGGAGACACAGGCGAAGTCGGGGAACAAGGGGACCTCGGCCACTCCGGTCGACGAGGAGGCCGCGCAGGGCGGCACACCAGCGACCGGCCGCGCGGCTGTGGGCCGGGCCACGGTTCCCGCCGACGCGCCTGCCCCGAAGTTCACCCGGGCTCCCGGCATGACCCCGCCTCCGGACAAGCCGGCCGAGGACTCCGGTTCCCGGGACTCGGCCGAGACCAAGGTCGACGCGCCGACGTCGGCCGACGGTCTGGCCGCCCCGGCCGGCAAGCCCACGAACGCCACGAGCACCCAGCCGATCAAGGCGCCGTCGGCCGCCGGCCGGGCTTCCACCGGTACGACCGGCACGCAGCCGCGGATCGGCGCCGGCCTGGGTACCGCCCCGAAGGCGTCGCCCGACGGCTCGCGCCCGGGCGGCGCCGCGAACGCCCAGTCCCGGCCCGCGAACGGCGGCGGCCTGCCGCCGGGCATCAGCGGCGCGGCGGCAGTCGGCGCCGCGCGCGTGGGTGAGGCGGTACGCGCCGCGCGTACCTCGGTCAGCTCGGCCGCGTCGCGCGGACCGCGACGGGCCCGGCTGAACCTGAAGCGGATCGACCCGTGGTCGGTGATGAAGTTCGCCTTCGCGGTGTCCGTGGTGCTCTTCATCGTGGTCGTTGTGGCGACGTCGGTGCTCTACCTGGCGCTCGACGCGATGGGTGTGTTCAAGAGCGTCAACGACAGCCTGACCGACCTGGTGAACGCCGGTGGCGGCCAGGGCGGCGGTGGCTTCCGGATCACCGCCAAGGGCGTGATCCTGACGTCGTCGCTGATCGGCCTGGTGAACGTCGTGCTGTTCACCGCGCTGGCGACGCTCAGCGCGTTCGTCTACAACGTCTGCGCCGACCTGGTCGGCGGCATCGAGCTGACGCTCGCCGAGCGGGACTGATCGACCGGCGCCGGGGCACCGCGTAAAGCGGTCGCCCCGGCGTCGTACGTCCGGGTAGGTTCGAGATGGCGCGGGCGCTTCCACTACGTACCCCCGATTTGGGCGCGGTGGAGGCGATGGGTTAACCTAGCTCGTCGCTACGCGGGGCTATAGCTCAGTCGGTTAGAGCGCAGAGCTGATAACTCTGAGGTCGCTGGTTCGATTCCAGCTAGCCCCACCGCACATCGTCCGACGACAGTCGAGCGCGAGGGGTCAAGCACATGTTCAAGAAGCTCCTGATCCTGGCCGGCATCGTCGGTGTGGCCGCCGTCGTGGCCAAGAAGGTCAAGGCCTCGAACGACGAGCGCGCCCTGTGGCACGAGGCGACCACGGCGCCCGACCTGCGCTGACGCCGTCACGGGGCCCTAGCTCAACTGGCAGAGCACTGCCTTTGCAAGGCAGGGGTTAGGGGTTCGAGTCCCCTGGGCTCCACCACATCACGTCGCCTGATCATCAGCGACTGTTTCGAGTACAGCCTGGACACTCGGCTTCCATCGCTCGGCGAAGGCTTCGGCGAACCGTTCATGATCTGATCGGCGTTGTATGCGTCCGACCTTTCGGCTGCGGTGTTGGAGCACGTGATGTCCGAGCTCGTGCAGCAGCACGTCGAATCGCATGAAGTCGCGCAACGATACGGCTTCCGATAGCGGTTGCTCGTACAGGAAGATCTCGCCTGGCACCCGGGTCCTGCCGTAGACGACGAATCCGGGCCGGAAGTCCTCGGTCTGCCGCAGCTCGACGGCGCGCAACCCGTACCACGCCCAGGGTCCGATGGCTTCCAGCACGTCGCGAACGTCTCGTCCGCCTGCCGGGTGCGCGAATCCGGGTCGCGGTGCGTGAACGTGGATCCGCACCCGGTCGAGCCGGGGCGCGCGCCGAAGCGCCTGGCGGGATCCGGGGTCCGTTCGGAGGCTTCGGCTCACAGCGGCCATGGTCGGCGTACGGCACGACCGACGACAACGGATTTCTTCGTGGAGCAACTCGGTGAGACCGGCGGGGTAGAGCGGACTGCCGGCGTCGTCGCGTATCTCGCCGATGGCGCCCCGCTCGTAGAGGGACTGGTCGGTTGTCGGGGTCCGGGGGTGACTTACCGATCGGTACAGAACGTGATCCGGATTATGGACCCGCTCGTCGAGGCCGGCGGCGGTTCCGCGCGTCGGCGTCACGGTCCCTGCGCACCGCAGTCGATGACGGCGCCGGTCCGGGTTCGCCGAGCATCAGCGCGACAACCGCGGCGAGCAGCACGGCCGACCCGAGAACGGCGGTCACGGTGAGCCGTTCGTCCAGCAGCAGCACCGCGATGAGCGCCGCGGTCACCGGCTCGACGAGCGCGATGACCGACGCGGTGGTCGCCCGGACCGAGGCCAGACCGGCGAAGAACAGGGTGTACGCCACGGCGGTGGGCGCCACGGCGAGGAAGGCGAGCAGGCCCACCGTCCGGCGGGTGTCACCGGATGTGGACAGGATCCCTTCGAGCAGGGCCAGGGGCAGCAGGCAGATCATCCCGACGGCGAATCCGCCCAGGAGCGACGTCTGCCCGCCGCCGTCCCGGCCGAGCTTCCGGTTGAGCACGGTGACGGCTGCGTACCCGCCCGCGGACAGCAGCGCGCAGGCCAGGCCCAGCGCCGGTGCCGGGGCGCTGCCGGCGCTACCACCGCCCAGCAGCAGGACCAGACCGACGAGTGCTGTCGCGACGGCGACTCCGCCCGCCCGGCCGAGTCGCTCGCCGAGGGTCAGGCGGGAGCCGAGGGCGATGAGGATCGGCCCGGCGCCGAGGGTGACCATGGTGGCGACGGCCAGGCCGGCGTACCCCACTGCGGCGAAGTACGCCGTCTGGTAGACGGCCAGACCCACGCCCGTCGTCACGACCTGCCGCCACCGGTGGCGCGACGGAGCGTGGACGAAGCCGGACGGTCGCCGCAGTGTCAGGTGGCCGGCGGCGAGCAGCAGGACGCCGCCGGCGAACCGCCAGAACGAGACGGCGACCGGGCCCAATCCGCTGGTGTCGTAGAGGACGGCTGCCGCGGCGCCGCCGGTGCCCCAGGCGATCGCCGCCATGAGGATGTACAGGGTTCCTCGCCCCACGGTCGGGGGCACAATCGTGCGCACGTGATTTCTCCGTTGTCGTCGCCGCCCGGGCACCGCGAACGGACCCGGGCTCTGGGTGCGGGAGCCGGGTTCGGTGAACGGCGTCGTTACCGGGTGACCGGTGGCGGCGAGACAACGCGGAAGGTCATGTCCGCACCCTAGCCGCGCGCAGTCGATCGACCGTCTGCTTTATCGCCGCCACCCGGGTCGCGAGCGGTCCCGCCGGCACGTCGACGAGGTCGAACCCCGCCTCGCGGTACGTCAGTTCGTGGACCCGCTCGAAGACGAGCGACTCCTCGAAGCTGATCCGCCGGGCCGCGGTCGCCTCGACGAAGCCCTGATTCCGGACGAAGAAGACGGTCCGTTCCGCGGTCATGCCCGCGATCTCGTCGAGCAGGGCGGACGGCGGCGTCAACCCCAGGTGGCGGCACAACGCGAGCGTGCAGACCGGTGAGCGGTCGTGGAACACCACGTCGCCGCCGAACGTCTCGGCTCGGCGCCGACGCCTCCGCTGGAGATCCAGCACCCGCTCGGCGAAGTCCGGTTCACGCCACGGCTCGGGTCGCCCGAGCGCCTGACGCAGCGCGATCACGTCGGTCGCGGCCTCTTCCACGACGGGATGGCCGTCGATCTCCAGGTGGCGCAGGATCGCTGTCTTACCGGAGCCGGGAGCGCCGGTGAGGATGTATCCGGGCATGACGTCCTCCGATAGCGGGCAACCCCTTGATAGGCAAGCCGTTACTTGCCTATGGTGGGTGACGTGGGCGATCTTTACCAGGCGCTGGCCGATCCCACCCGCCGCCTGATCCTCGACGAGCTGACCGAGCGCGACGGTCAGACCCTGTTCGAGATCTGCGGCCGGCTGGCCACGAAGCACCAGGTCGGTTCGTCCCGGCAGGCGATCTCCCAGCACCTCGACGTCCTGGAGGCCGCCGGCCTGATCGTCACGCGGCGGCAGGGTCGCTACAAGTTCCACCACCTCGACACCCGGCCGCTGCGGTCCATCACCGAGCGATGGCTCAGGTCCGCCGAACCCACCCAGGAGAACCCATGAGAATCAACCTCACCAGCGTGTACGTCGACGACCAGGCCAAAGCGTTGCGCTTCTACACCGAGGTGCTCGGCTTCGTGAAGAAGACCGACGTGCCGACCGGGGAGTACCGCTGGCTGACAGTGGTCTCGCCGGACGCCCCGGACGGTGTCGAGCTGCTGCTGGAACCCGACGCGCACCCGGCCGCCAAGGCGTTCAAGGAGGCGCTCGCGGCCGACGGGATCCCGCTGACGCAGTTCGCGGTGGACGACGTGGCCGCCGAGCACGACCGGCTGCGGGGCCTCGGCGTGCTGTTCACCCAGGAGCCGGTCGACATGGGCCCGGTGATCACAGCGGTGTTCGACGACACCTGCGGCAACCTGATCCAGATCGCACAGTACCGGTAGCCGGGCGTTGACTCCGCGCGGAACCGCTGGACACGATCGGTCACCCTGGCGGCATGACGGTGTGGCGGCGCCCGTACTCGCTGGACCTGGCCACCTCCGACTCCATGGTCGTGGCGGGGCTGGCGGTCGGCTTCTTCGTGCTCATCGTGTTCGGGATCCGCAGCGGCAGTTTCCTGGAACGGGAGGCGGTGTTCCTCGGAGTGTGGAACGCCGGCGTCCTCGCCGTCGCGGTCCGCCGCGCGATGCTCGGCGTTTGGGTGAGCCCCGTCGGCGTACGCTCGCGCTCGCTGCTCCGCACGACCACAGTGCCGTGGGCGTCGGTCGTGGAGATCCACAGCGGTACGGCTTCGATAGCGGGTCTGGACATGGGACGCGACGCGATCGTCATCGAGCGGATCGACGGCGAGCCGGTGCAGACGCCGATCCAGTCCGGCGCCATCGTCCGGCCGTTCCGCCTGGAGCTGACCCGGCTGGTCACCTGGCCGGAGCACTACGACGAGATCCTCGCGACCCTGCGGGAGTGCCACCGCGACGCCCGGCCGGCGGAGCAGCGCGCGCCGGCGAGCCCGGCGCCGGATCCGGTCCGCGCCGACCGTCCGGATCCGCCGGAGCAGATTCGGCGACCCGCTCCGAGCGCCGCGAAGCGGCGTGACATCCACGCGTTGACCAGGCAGTACGAGCGTGGAGTGCTGACCGACGCCGAGTACGCGGCGGCGTTGGCGCGGCTGCGCGGTGACGAGTAGGCGTCAGCCGAGCCGGTCGAGCAGCTCGCGGCTGCGGCTCACCACCAGCGCTGTGGCCTCGGCGTCGTACGAGGGCAGCGAACTGTCGGTGAACAGGTGCCGGTCGCCGGGGTAGACGTACAGCTCGCCGCGTTCGGGACCGACGATCGACACCAGCTCGCGCGCGGCGTCCACGTCGCCTTCGAGCCCGAAGAACGGGTCCTGTTCCATGCCGTGCACCTGCACCGCCACCCCGTCGGGCCAGGGGCCGATCGCCCATTCGCCGGTCACCGGCAGGCAGGCCTCGTAGAGCAGGGCGGCCCGGGCGCCGGCCCGGGTCTGGGCGAGCCGCTGGGCGATGGCGGCGCCCCAGGAGACGCCCGCGTAGACGAGGCCGGCGGGCAGGCCGGCGACGTACGCGTCGGCGCGCTGGTCGAGGACGTCGCCGCCGATCCGCTTGATCAGCGCGGCGCCGTCGGAGATGGTGGCCGGCCGTTCGCCGTCGAAGAAGTCGGGGACGTGGACGGTGTGCCCGCCGGACCGGAGGGAGTCGGCGAGCGCGCGGACGCCGTCCGTGAGCCCTTGAATGTGGTGGAAGAGCACGATCTCGGCCATCACTACACTCCTGAGTTGTCAGACCAGAGTTATCGAACGAACCAGAATCTTAGAACGGTCGAGAAATGTCGGTCAATGAGCGAATCCCGGACTACGACCTCGACGACCTACTCGTGGTCACCGCTCCGGAGCAGTTGCGTGCGCTCGCCGACCCGCTGCGGAGCACGCTGCTCGAACTGCTCCTGGAGCGTGCCGCCACCGTGAACGAGATGGCCCGCGCGGTCGACCGGCCGAAGAGCAGCGTGGCGTACCACGTGAACCAGCTGGTGGACGCCGGTCTGCTGCGCGTGGTGCGGACCCGCCGCGTACGCGCCATCGAGGAGCGGTTCTACGGGCGGGTGGCCCGCACCTACTACGTCGGCGCGCTCAGCCGGGCCGAGGACAAGCAGGTGGTGTCCCGGATCAACGGGCTCGCCGAGGCGGCAGCCGAAGCGGCTGCCGCACACGCCGCCGACGAGCTGCGGTGCACCCTCGTGCACGCGCGCATCCCGATCGAGGACGTCCGCGAGTTCTGGGCGGAGGTGCAGGCGCTGGCCCGGCGGTTCGCGCAGATCCCCCGCGCCGGCGACCAGGTGTACGGCTTCGCCGCCGGCCTCTACCCCACCGACGCGCCCACGCTGCCGGACACGGACCCCGCCACCGACCCACGCGACTGACGGCCCCGCCACGCGACGGCAGGGTCTTGCCGGTGCGGCGAACCGGGCAGGCTAGCGTCGGAAGCGTGAGCACCGGATCCCCGCGCGTCCTGCCGGCCGAGCGCGGCATCGACGAGGCAGCCGCCGTCCTGCGCGCCGGCGGGCTGGTCGCCTTCCCCACCGAGACGGTCTACGGGCTGGGCGCCAACGCGCTCGACGCCCGGGCCGCCGCCCGGATCTTCGAGGCGAAGGCCCGGCCCAGCTTCGACCCGCTGATCAGCCACCTGGCCGACGCCGCCGACCTGGCCGCGCTCGTGGGCGAGGTGCCCGCGGCGGTGGCCGAGCTGGCGAAGCGGTTCTGGCCGGGCCCGCTCACCCTGATCGTGGACCGGCCGGAGATCATCCCGCCGATCGTCACCTCCGGCCTGGACACGATGGCGGTACGCGTACCGGACGAACCGTCGGCGCGGGCGCTGATCGCGGCGGCCGGCGTGCCGGTGGCGGCGCCGAGCGCGAACCGGTTCGGCCAGCTCAGCCCCACCCGGGCCGAGCACGTGGTGGCCGGGCTGGGTGGCGCGGTGGACCTGGTGCTCGACGGCGGGCCCACCCGGTGCGGCATCGAGTCGACGATCGTGGACGCGCGCGGCGACCGGCCGGTGGTGCTGCGGCTGGGCGCGCTGCCGGTCGAGGCGATCGTCGAGGCGGTCGGCCCGGTCGAGGTGCGCCAGGGCAGCTCCGGTCAGCCGGTCGCGCCCGGGACGCTCGCCGCGCACTACGCCCCGCGTACCCCCTTGCGGTTGGGCGCGGCGACCGAGCCCGGCGGTGGCCGGCGGGGCTTCCTGGCCTTCCGGGAGCCACCGGCGGACGGCGACTGGGCGGCGGTGGAGGTGCTGTCGCCGGACGGTGACGTGACGGCGGCGGCGGCGCGCCTGTTCGACGCGCTGCACCGGCTCGACGCAGCAGGGGTGACCGAGATCGTCGCCGAGCCGGTGCCGGAGACCGGCGTGGGCCGCGCGATAAACGACAGGCTGCGCCGGGCCGCCGCCACCTGGCACTAAGAAGCGGGCTGCGGCAGGCGGTCGACCAGCTTGGTCAGCGCACCGTTGGCGAACGTCGCGCCGAGCGCCGAGCCGGTGGCGATGGTCCAGCCCACCGGGCCGAGCGGGGTGCAGCCGAAGAAGTGGCTGACACCAGGCGTCTGCACCACCGCCACGAGCACGCCCACCGACGCGGCGGTGGCGGCGAGCACGCTGGGGCTGGTGCCGCCGGCCAGCACGGTCTGCCCGAGCTGGGTGCCGATCAGCGAGGCGAGCGCGACGGTGCTGGCGCGTCGCTGGGTGCCGGTCCACCTGGCGATCGTCCAGCCGGCGGTCGCGCCCAGCGTGGTCGCCGCCGCGCGCAGCCCGATCTCCCGGGTCATGGTGACGCCGAGCGAGGAGTCCGGGCCTTCCCGCAGCAGGTGGTCGGCGCTGTCGTCGGCCGGCGGGCGGACCGCGATGGCGAGCGCCGGCGCCAGGTCGGTGAGCAGGTTGACCAGGAGGAGTTGCCGGCCGCCCAGGGCGGACCGGCCGGTCGCGGCGGCGCTGAGCACGCTGAACGCGATCTCACCGAGGTTGCCGCCGACCAGGATGCTCAGCGCGTGCCGGACGGACGACCACATGGCGCGTCCCTCGACCAGCGTGGCGATGATCGTCTCCAGCCGGTCGTCGGTGACCACCAGGTCGGCGGCGGCGCGGGCGGCGGGAGTGCCCCGCTGACCGAGCGCGATGCCGACGTCTGCCAGCCGGATCGCCGGCGCGTCGTTGGCGCCGTCACCGGTCATCGCGACGGTGCGGTCCTGGCGCTGCAACGCCTGGATTATCCGTACCTTGTGCGCGGGCGTGCAGCGCGCCACCACGTCGGTGGCCATCAGGCGCTCGGCGAGCGCGGCGTCGTCCAGCCGGTCCAGGTCCGTGGCGGTGACGACGCGCTGGCCGCCGTCGTCCGGGCTGATCGTGGCGGCGATCGCCTCGGCCGTGGCCGGGTGGTCGCCGGTGATCATGACGGTGTGCACGCCCGCGGCCCGGATCCGGGCCACCGCCGGCCGGGCGCTGTCCCGCACCCCGTCGGCGAGCGTCAGGAAACCCACGAAGACCAGCCCGTTCACCTGCTCGTCGCTGATCTGCTCGGTGGAGACCCGGCACTCGGCCACGGCGAGGATGCGGTGCCCGGCACCGGCCCGCCCGGCCAGCATGGCCTGCACCTCCTCGCGACCGGCCGCGTCCAACGGACGGTCACCCTGGGCGGTGCGCCGGGACGCGCAGCGCGGCAGCACCGACTCGGGGGCGCCCTTCACGCTCAGCAGCAGCCCGTCGGCGGCGCGCCCGACGAAGGCGCTGTAGCCCCGGGACGGCTCGAACGGCATCCCGGCCGTGGCGGTCCAGCCCGCCGCAGCGGTCCGCTCGTCCACCCCGGCGGCGTCCGCGCCGTGGCGCACCGCCCGGTCGGTCTGCTGCGGCAACTCGTCCGGGTCGTCAGCGGCCGGGGTGGCCCGCACGGCGGCGGCCAGCGTCGACCGGAGCGGCTCGTCCAGTTCGTCCAGCACGGCGTACCGGCCGTCACCGGTACCCACCCCGGCCAGCAGCAACTTCCCCTCGGTGAGCGTGCCGGTCTTGTCGAAGCAGAGCACGTCGACCCGGCCCAGCGCCTCGATGGTCCGGGGGTTGCGGACCAGGGCGCCGTGCTCGGCCAGCCGCCGCGCCGCCGCCAGCTGCGCGGCACTGACCAGGAACGGCAACCCCTCCGGCACCGACGCCACGGCCAGGTTCGCGGCGGTCGCCGCCGTCTCGGCAAGGGGTACGCCCCGAAGCAGCCCCGCCCCGGCGACAGCGATCGCCGAGGCAGCCGCCAGGGGTACGGCGCTGCTCGTCAACTTGCCCAGTCGCGCCTCCACGCCACTGGCCGGCGGGGCCTGCCGGGCCATCGCGAGACTCCGCCCGGCCTCGGTCTCCGCGCCGGTCGCCACCACCACCGCGGTGCCGTGCCCGGCGGCCACAGTGGTGCCCTCGAACACCATCGAGTGCCGTTCGGCGACGGCCGCCGCCACCACCGGTTCCGGACTCTTCGCCACCGGCAGCGACTCGCCGGTCAACGACGACTCGTCCGCCTCCAGCCCGTCGCTCGTCAGCACCCGGCAGTCGGCCGGTACGGCGTCCCCGGAACTGACCGTGATCACGTCGCCGCGTACCAACTCCTCGGCGGGGACCACCCGCTCGGCGCCGTCGCGCAGCACCCGGGCGGTGACCGCCGAGCGGGACAGCAGCTCGGCCAGGGAGCGTTCGGTGTTGCGCTGGTGCACGGCGCCGACCAGCGCGGACCCGCCCACCACACCGCCGACCAGTGCGGCGTCGACCAGCGAGCCGAACGCGGCGGACAGCACCGCACCGGCGGCCAGCACCGGGGTGAGCGGGTTGGACAGCTCCTCGACGAACGAGCGAAGCAGCCCGGCCGGGCCGTGCTCGTCACCGACCTCGACGCGCCGCCGGCGGGCCGCCTCCTCCTCGGTCAGCCCGGACGGGTCGGTGGCGAGCTGTTCCAGGACGGTCTGCGCCGGCATCAGGTGCCAGGCGGTGAGCGCGGGCATCGGTGCGCCGGTCCGGTCCGGCAGCCGGTGCGCCCGGACCACGCCGTGCGCGAACGCGAGCGCCGCCGCGCCGTTCACCGCCGCCAGGGTCGGGCGGGGCAGCCGTCGCCGGTCGGCGGTGAACGCGGCGAGCGCGCCGAGCCCGCTGCCGGCCATCGCGATCCGGACGTTCTGCGCGGTCATCCGGCGGGCCACCCCGGCGGCGTCGACGAGCAGCGCCGGTACCCGCAGGTCGTCACCGACCAGCAGGTGCGCGCCCCACGGCGGCAGGTCGTCCGGGCCGTACACGCCGAGGCCGCAGTCCGAGGCGGCTAGTGCCGACCGCTCACCGGAGACCACCATCACCACCGCGCCCTCGCGTTGCAGGTCGTGCACCGCGTCGGCGAGCCGGGCACCACCGGGTACGAGCAGATCCGCGAAGTCGTACCGGCCGTCGTCCGCGCCGCCCACCACGAGCCGCAGGCCCGCCTGGCGGGCGGCCGACGCCAGCGCGTCCACGCCCGGCGCGGGCTCCGGCTCGACCCGCAGGACGGCGGCGAGCCGGCCGTTCTCGGCGAGCCCGAGCAGCCGTCCACCGTCGGCGCGCAGCCGGGCGCTGTCCGGGGTGTCCCCGGGATCGTCGGCGCCGAGGCGGTCCAGCGGGCCGATCCGCCAGCCGTCGGCGGCGCGTACCGCGTCCGGCGCGGCCGGGTCGAACAACGCGAACGCCCGGGCGGCGACCTGCCCGGTGTCGGCGTCGGCCAGCGGCGCGAGGTCGGCCAGGACACCCCGGTCCGAGCCGAGCACCGCCGCGTCGAGCACCACCGTGTCGATCCGGTCCAGCTCCCGCAGCACACTGCGGTCCATCGCGATCACGCCGCGCCGGGCGAGCATCCGGCCGAGCTGGGCGCCGTACCCCTCGCGGCCGGAGCCGGGCGCCTTCGGCAGCGAGGACAGCGCCAGCGCGGCGGCCCGCTTCGGTCCCAGCACCGGCAGCGCCGCCGCCCCGGCGACCGCGCCGGCCGGGAGCACGCGCTTGGCGTACCGCTCGGGCTGACCGTCCGGCACCGGGCAGGGCCGCTCGCCGTCCGGCACCCGCGCCACAGCCCGCTCCGGGTCACCGGTCAGGTGCGGTTCGGCCCGCCGCCACGCGGCCAGTTGCGCGGCGCTTTCGCCCCACTGCACCACGCGCTGCGCGCCGTCCAGCACGATGCCGGCCCAGCCGCCGGTGAGGCCCTGCACCACGGCCTCGGCCAGCGGGAACAGCACCTCGGCGCGCGGGTCGGCGCGGATGCCCAGGCCGGCCAGCGCGTGCAGCTTCGGGTGCAGGTCGACGGCGCCGAGCAGCCCGGCCACCTCGGCGGGGATGGGAGTGAGCGGCAGGACACGGGTGGCAGCGGAGATGCTCAACCCGAGCACGTCGGACAGCAGCGCGCCGAACGTCCGCGCGGTACGCGGTCCGTCCTCGGGCGGCTGCGGCGGCTCGATCTCCGGGTCCGGCTCGTACGGGCAGGTCTGCTCCACGCGCGCCACAGTGGCGATCAGGTCGCGCAGCTTCGGTGCCGGATCCCCGGTCGCCACCACCACCCGGCCGGACGGCGCGTTGACCCGCGCCCAGGTGACGCCCGGCATCGACTCCAGCGCCGCCTCGACCTGGCGGGCCAGCCGGTCGCCGCCGTCCTGGCAGACGCCGTGCACCTCGATGTGGTGGCGGCCGTCCTGCGACCACACGCGGCGGCTGGTCAGCCCGGTGAGGCGGGCCAGCCGGGCCGCCGCCGTACCGACGCTGCCCGCCACCTCGCTGACCCGGGCCGGCACGGCGTCCGTGGGCAGCACCGAACCGACGGTACGCGCGACACGCGCGGCGGTCTCCGGTACGACCGTAGGAGACAGCAGGAGGCCGGCGAACCGTCCCAGCGCCATCTCGCCTCCCGGTCTCGTCCCGGCGGCCCGACTTCCCGGCGCGGCGTCCGTCATGCCACCCCGACGGCAGAAGTTTCCGGGCATCACCCCGCTGTTCCCGCCGGACGAGACGCGCGCCACAGTTGACCTCAACCGGGGGTGAGGTCCGAGGCTGAACGCCATGACCAGCACCACCGCCGTACCGGCTGACCCACCCGTCGACCTCTGGTCGCCGCGCCTGCGGGCGATGACCGTGGGCAGTGTCGCCCTGGTGTCCCTGCTCGCGTTCGAGGCGCTGGCGGTGGGCACCGCCATGCCGACGGTGGCGCGCAGCCTCGACGGGCTCGGCCTGTACGCGCTGGCGTTCGGCGGTTCGTTCGCCTCCGGCGTGGTGGCGATGGTCGCCTCCGGCATCTGGTGCGACGCGCGCGGGCCGCGCCCGGCCATGTGGCACGGGGTCGTCTGGTTCGTCGCCGGGCTGGTGGTGGCCGGCGCCGCCACGACCATGGAGGTGCTGGTCGTCGGGCGGGTGGTCCAGGGCTTCGGGTCCGGACTGGTCTCGGTGGCGCTGTACGTGGTCGTCGGTCAGGCGTACCCGGAGCAGTTGCGGCGGCGGATCTTCGCCGCGTTCGCCGCCGCCTGGGTGGTGCCGTCGCTGGTCGGCCCGGCGCTGGCCGGGCTGATCGTGGAACATCTGGGCTGGCGGTGGGTGTTCCTCGCGGTGCCGGCGGTGGCGATCCCGGCGGCGCTGCTGGTCCAGCCGGGCCTGCGGGCGCTGACCGCCACCGTGGCGACCCGCCCGCCGGCGGGCGCGCTGGCCCGGATCGGCTGGGCCTGCGGGGCGGGGGCGAGCGCCGCGCTGCTGCACTACGGGGGGCAGCAGCGCGGCGTGCTCGCCGCCGCCCTGATCGCCGGGGCGCTGGCCGGGCTGTTCGTCTGCGTGCCGCACCTGCTGCCGGCCGGGTTCCTGCGCGCGGCGCGGGGACTGCCGACGGTGATCGGGCTGCGCGCGCTGGCGTCGGCGGCGTTCGTGGCCGCCGAGGTGGTGATCCCGCTGATGCTGTCCCGGGAGCGCGGTTTCTCGCCCACCGGCGCCGGCCTGGTGCTGACCGTCGGGGCGCTGTCCTGGTCGGTGGGCTCGTGGATCCAGGGGCGGATCGGCTCACCCCGTTCGGCGGCGACGCTGCCCCGGGCCGGGCTGGCCTGCATCACGATCGGTACGGCGGGCGTGGCGTCGGCGCTGGTGCCCGGACTGCCGGTGCTGCCGGCCGTGCTGAGCTGGTCGGTGGCCGGGCTGGGCATGGGCCTGCTCTATCCGTCGCTGTCGGTGCTCACCCTGGAGCAGTCCGCCCCGGCCGAGCAGGGCCGCAACAGCTCCGCGCTGCAACTGGGCGACTCGCTCGCCGCCGCCACCGTGCTGGCGCTCACCGGCGCGGTCCTGGCCGCCGGCGCGTCTCCCGGCCCGGCCGGCTTCGCGACCACGCTGGCCGTCGCAGCCGCCTGCGGCCTGCTGGGCCTGCTGCTGGCCGGCCGGGTGGTCCTCCGCCCCACCCCTTGACCTCCGCCCCCCACCCCGTTGATCAAGGAGTTCGGGTCAGGTTTCGAGCCTCCATCCGACACGAACTCCTTGGTCAACAACGATCAGTGGGGTCGGGGCGGCGCTCGGGGGCGCAGGATCGGGGTGGAAGGGCGGGAGCGGGTGGCTGTCACGATCCGGGTCGGCGTCCCGTCCCATCGTGGAGCCGCGGTGTGGCGGCTGCGCGGGTGTGGGAGGAGTGGCGATGCGGGTGCTGGTGACCGGGGCGACCGGGCGGCTCGGGCGGGTGGCGGTGCCGAGGCTTCGGGACGAGGGTTTCACGCTGCGCGCGATGAGCCGCGGGCCGCGTACCGGGGACGGGGTCGAGTGGGTGACCGCCGACCTGGCCACCGGTGCCGGGCTGGCGGAGGCGGTCGCCGGGGTGGACGCGGTGCTGCACCTGGCCTCGTCGCCGCAGCGGCGCACCCACGACATCGACGTGCTCGGCACCCGCCGGCTCGCGGTGGCCGCAGGTCACGCCGGGGTGCGTCACCTGGTCTTCGTCTCGATCGTCGGCGTCGACCGGGTGCCGTTGGGCTACTACCGGCACAAGCTCGCGGCCGAGCAGGTGGTGGCGGCCGGGCCGGTGCCGTGGAGCGTGTTGCGGGCGACCCAGTTCCCCGAGTTCCTGGACGGGTTGCTGCGCGGCGCGAGCCGCCTCGGCCCGGTGATCGGGGACCGGGCGGTGCTCGCCCAGCCGGTCGACCCGGGTGAGGTGGCGGACCGGCTCGCGGTCCTGCTGCTGGCCGGACCGTCGAACCGGGTGGAGGACTTCGGCGGACCGGAGGTGCTGCGCTACGACGACGCGGCCCGCGCCTGGCTGGCGGCCCGCCGGGTACGCCGTCCGCTGCTGCCGGTCAGGATCCCCGGCCGGCTCGGGCGGGAGTTGCGGGCGGGTGGCCTCACCACGACCGCCACGCCGACCGGCGTCCGGACCTGGGCCGACCACCTCGCTGACACGTACGGGGGAACCGGCGGAAGATGAGAAACGGTCGGGTCCGCACCGGCCTACGGTGACCGCATGCTGGTCTTCGTCGCCACAGTGGTCCTGTACGTCTTCGGTTTCGTCTTTCTCTACGGCGTGATCCGGGTCGGCGTCCGGCACGGCATCGAGGACGCCGAGGCGAACCGTCCCGAGGTGCTGCGCCGCCGGCAGCTCACCACGACCGAGAGCCGGGACTTCGCGCAGGAGAACGCGTTCCTCACCAATCCCAACTGAAGGGCGCGGGCGGGGTCCGGCGGGTCGATCCGCCGGGCGGGTGCGAGGATCGCGCCATGATGGGGACGCTGAAGACGGAGCCGGCCCGGACGCGGCTCGACCTGCTCGCCCCGCCGGTCGCCGCCGCGGTGCAGGTGTGGCCGGCCGAGGCCCCGGTGGACGTGGACGACGTGCTGGTCGCCCCGATCGACGCCGACCTGGCCGACACCGCTGCCTTCTGCGAGGCGTACGAGGTGGGGCTGGAGGAGTCGGCGAACTGCGTGGTGGTCGCCGGCAAGCGCGGCGGCGAGACCCGGTACGCGGCCTGTGTCGTGCTCGCCACCACCCGCGCCGACGTGAACGGCGTGGTCCGCAAGCTGCTCGACGTGCGCAAGGCGAGCTTCGCGCCGATGGCCGAGGCGGTCGAGCTGAGCGGCATGGAATACGGCGGCATCACGCCGATCGGCCTGCCGGCGGACTGGCCGATCCTCGTCGACTCTCGGGTGATCGCCACGCCGCACGTCATCATCGGGTCGGGTGTACGGCACAGCAAGATCGCCCTGCCCGGGCCGGCGCTCGGCGCGCTGCCCGGGGCGAGGGTGGTGGAGGACCTGGCCCGGCCGGCCTAGGTCCTCATCCGCATCGATCTTGTTCCACGTGAAACATCAGGCTGCCGCTTCGCGCTGCGCCACCTCGCGCAGCGCGGCGAGCAGCGTCTCCGGCTCCTGCGCGCCGGTGACCGCGTACTTCCCGGCCAGCACGAACGTCGGCACGCTGGAGACGCCGAGCTGGTGGGCGGTGCTCAGGTCGGCGGCGACCTCCCGGCGTCCCAGGTTCGACTCCAGGTACTGCCGCGCCTCGGTCTCGTCCAGCCCGGCCTCGCCGGCCAGCGTGACGAGCGCGTCGATCGAGCCGACGTCGACGCCGTCGTGGAAGTGCGCCCGGTAGAGCCGCTCGACCATCTCGGCGGAACGCCCGTGCTCGGTGGCGAAGCGCACCAGGCGGTGCGCGTCGAACGTGTTCGCGGCCACCGCCCGGTCGAACCGCAGTTCGAGGCCCGCGCCCGCGGCGACGCCGGTGACGTGCGCGGCCATGCCCTCGGCCTTGTCCCGCCCGCCGAACTTGTCGCCGAGCGCCTCCAGCAGCGGCTTCGGCTCGGTGACCGGCGTCGGGTCCAGCTGGAACGGCCGGAACCGGACGTTCACCTCGCCGTCGTACGACTCCAGAGCCTGTTCCAGCCGGCGCTTGCCGATCCAGCACCAGGGGCAGACCACGTCGGCGTAGATCTCGATGTCCATGACCAGCGACAACCCGCGGGTCAGGAGATCTGTTCCCGGACCTGGCGCTTGAGCCGGGCCAGGATGGCGGTGCCGCCGCGAACGCGCAGCGGGCTGATCGCCTGCGCCAGGCCCATCCGCTGGTAGAGGTCGTCCGGTACGGCGAGCACCTCCTCGGCGCTCGCCCCGGCCAGCCCTTCGGCGAGGATGCCGGCGAACGCCCGGGTCGTGGGCGCCTCCGGCGGGCAGTCGAAGACAGTGCTCACCGTCTTGTCGGCGTTCACCTCGGCGCGCAGGAAGAACGCGGTCTGGCACTCGGGGACCTGCTCCAGCTCCTCCCGGTTGACACCCTCGGGCAGGGGCGGGATCACGTCGGCGAACTCCAGCAGCATCTCCAGGACGACGTCGCGGGGCGCGGCGGCGAACTCGTCGACGATCTCGGCCAGCTTGGTCGGCATCTCGGGCATGGGTCGAGGCTATCCGCCGCCGAGCACCGCCACCCGGCGGTGCCGGGCGGGGCCCCGCGTCACGCGAGCGGGGCCCGCCCGTCACACGTTCGGTGCGGCCTCGCTGATGTCGCTGAGCGCCGACTGGGGGTCGAGCTGCATGGCGAGGTCACCGAGGGAGACGATGCCGACGAGCTTGCGCTCGTTGTCGCACACGAGCACCCGGCGGATGTTGCGTTCGCGCATCAGCGCCGCCGCCTCGTTGGCCGTGCAGTGCTGCTCGATCATCACCACCTCGCGGGTGATGATCGAACCGATGGTGGTGGCGCCGGGGTCGGCGCGCTCGGCCACCGCCCGGACCACGATGTCGCGGTCGGTCAGCATGCCGGCGAGCGTGGCGCCGTCGGTCACCACCACGTCGCCGATGTCCGACTCCTTCATCACCCGGGCCGCCTCGTCCAACGGGGTCTCCGCCGGGAGGTAGACCACCTGCCTGGTCATCACGTCACTGACGCGGAACATGAGAGCCTCCGAACGCTTCGGTCGATCCGTCTGCGGTACCCGGTGGCGCGATCGCTACACCCCGTCGCGGCGCGTCGCGCCCACCTCGTCGCGCAGGCGCTCCACGATGGCCTCCACCGGCAGTTCGGTGCGCTCGCCGGTGGCCCGGTCGCGCAGTTCCACGTACCCGTCGGCCAGGCGGCGGCCGACCACGACGGCGCGCGGGATGCCGATCAGCTCGGCGTCGGTGAACTTCACCCCGGCGGACACGTGCGTGCGGTCGTCGACAAGCACCCGCAGGCCGGCGGCGGCGAGACGCCCGCCGAGGTCGAGCGCCGCGTCGAGCTGCGGCCCCTTCCCGGCGGCGATCAGGTGTACGTCGCACGGCGCGACCGCCGCGGGCCAGACCAGCCCTCGGTCGTCGTGGTGCTGTTCGGCCACCGCGGCGACCGCCCGGGACACGCCGATGCCGTAGCAGCCCATCGTGGGCCGGACCGGCTTGCCCTGGGGGCCGAGCACGTCGACCGCGAACGCGTCGGTGTACCGGCGTCCGAGCTGGAAGATGTGCCCGACCTCGATGCCCCGCCGGATTGTCACCTCGCCGTCGGCGCAGGCCGGGCAGCTGTCGCCGGGCCGCACCTCGGCCGCCTCGATCGTGCCGTCCGGTACGAAGTCGCGCCCGCACACCACGTCGGTGGCGTGCCGGCCCGGCTCGTTCGCGCCGGTCAGCCACGTGGTGCCGGGCACCACGCGGGGGTCGACCAGGTAGCGGATGCCGTGCTTGGCGAGGATCTGCGGCCCGATGTAGCCGCGGACCAGCTCGGGGTGGGCGTCCCAGTCCTCGAAGACCGCCACTGTGGCCGGGGCGAGCACCGCCTCCACCCGCTTGAGGTCCACCTCGCGGTCGCCGGGCAGGCCGATCACCAGCGGCTCGGCCTGTTCGGCGCCGGGCCGGCGGACGGTGAGGACCAAGTTCTTCAACGTGTCGGCGGCGGTCCAGCCGGTCCGCCCGCCCAGCTTCCGGGCCTCGGCCAGCTCGACCAGGGCCGCGATGGTCGGCGTCTCCGGGGTGTCGTGCACCTCGGTGGGCGGGTGCGCGTCGGGGTCACCGGCGGCCGGGGCGCGGGTGACCACCGCCTCGGTGTTCGCCGCGTAGTCGCAGGCGGTGCAGCCGACGAACGTGTCCTCGCCGACGGGCGTGGCGGCCAGGAACTCCTCCGACGCGGACCCGCCCATCGCGCCGGACATCGCGTGGACGGTGGCGAAGTCAAGCCCGAGCCGGGTGAAGACGCGCTCGTAGGCGGCCCGGTGCCGGTCGTACGCCGCCTGGAGCCCGGCCTCGTCCAGGTCGAACGAGTAGGCGTCCTTCATCAGGAACTCGCGCCCGCGCAGCAGACCGGCCCGGGGCCGGGCCTCGTCGCGGAACTTGGTCTGGATCTGGAACAGCGTCACCGGGAAGTCCCGGTACGAGGTGAACAGGTCCTTCACCAGCAGCGCGGCCAGTTCCTCGTGGGTCGGCGCGAGCAGGTGGTCGGCGCCCTTGCGGTCGGCGAGCGTGAAGATGTCGTCCCCGTACTCGGTCCACCGCCCGCTGGTCCGGTACGGCTCGGCCGGGAGCAGCGCCGGGAAGTGCACCTCCTGGTCGCCGATCGCGGTCATCTCGTCCCGCACGATCGCGGTGATCCGGTCCAGCACGAGCTTGCCCAGCGGTAGCCAGGTGTAGCCGCCCGGAGCGGCCCGGCGGACGTAACCGGCGCGGAGCAGCAGCCGGTGGCTCGGCACCTCCGCGTCCGCCGGGTCCTCACGCAGGGTCCGGAGCAGCAGGGTCGACATGCGCAGCAGCATTGCCGCAGCTTATGGCGCGAGCGGACGACGGGGCGATCCCTTTCCGCGCCCGTGTCGGGTGAGGTTGTCGCGGGGGCGGGGTAGGAAGGGTGGCATGGTGGATCGACCGACGTTGGAGCTGAGCAGTTTCGTGCTCGACGCACCGTCCGCACAGGATCTCGCCGCGTTCTACGAGCGGCTGCTCGGCTGGCACCGGCGGGAGGACGAGCCGGACTGGGTGGTGCTGGCTCCGCCGGACGGCGGCACCTGGCTGGCCTTCCAGGACGAGCCGGCCTACGTGCGCCCGGTGTGGCCCGCCGGTCCCGGCGACCCGCCGATGATGACCCACCTGGACATCAAGGTCGACGACCTGGAGGCCGCCTCGGCGTACGCGGTGTCGGTGGGCGCGACGGTGGCCGACTTCCAGCCGCAGGACGACGTCCGGGTGCACCTCGACCCGGCCGGTCACCCGTTCTGCCTCTACCTGTGACGGGTGACCGGCTCCCACGACCGGTCAGCTGACCTTGGTGCGGTAGATCGCCGTCGCGGCGGCGTAGGCGGCCAGAAGCAGGCCGGCGCACCAGGCGAGCGCGATCCAGACGTCGTTGCCGACGGGTTGCTGAGCGAAGAGCGCGCGGAGGGTGTTCACGATCGACGTCACCGGCTGGTTGTCGGCGAACCAGGCGACCGGGCCGGGCATCGAGTCGGTGGGGACGAACGCCGAGCTGATGAAGGGCAGGAAGATCAGCGGGTAACTGAAGGCGCTCGCGCCGTCGACGGTCTTGGCGGACAGGCCCGCGATCACGGCGACCCAGGTCAGGGCGAGGGTGAACAGGATCAGGATGCCGGCGGCGGCGAGCCAGCCGACCACCGATGCGCCCGTCCGGAATCCCATGATCAGGGCGACGCCCGTGACGATCACGAGCGAGGCCAGGTTGGCGACGAGTGAGGTCAGGACATGCGCCCAGAGCACCGAGGGCCGCGGGATCGGCATCGACTGGAAGCGCTCGAAGATGCCGCCCTGCATGTCGAGGAACAGGCGGTACGCCGTGTAGGCGATGCCGGACGCGATCGTGATGAGGAGGATGCCCGGGAGCATGTAGTTGATGTACGACTCGCCGGATCCGGTGTTGATGGCTCCACCGAGCACGTACACGAAGAGCAGCATCAGCGCGACGGGGGTGACCGCCGTGGTGATGATGGTGTCCGGGCTGCGGAGGATGTGCCGCAGGGAGCGGCCGGTTAGGGTTCCGGTGTCGCTGAGGACGTGGATGGTCATCGGGATTCCTCCCCTGCGGGCACGGCTGCCTTGTCGGCGGTACTGGCGGTGCGGCCCACGAGGGCGAGGAAGACGTCCTCAAGGGTCGGCTGCTTCTCGACGTACTCGACCTTCGCGGTCGGGAGAAGCTGCTTCAGCTCGGCGAGAGTGCCGTTCTGGATGATCGTTCCCTGGTGCAGGATCGCGATCCGGTCGGCGAGTTGCTCGGCCTCGTCGAGGTACTGGGTGGTGAGCAGGATGGTGGTGCCGTCCTCGGCGAGCTGCCGCACGGTCCGCCAGACCTCGATGCGGGCCTGCGGGTCGAGGCCGGTGGTCGGCTCGTCGAGGAACACGACCGGCGGGTTGCCGACGAGACTCATCGCGATGTCCAGCCGCCGGCGCATGCCGCCCGAGTACGTCCCCGCCCGGCGGTTCCCCGCGTCGGTGAGCGAGAACCGGGCCAGCATGTCGTCGGCGATCGCACCCGGACTCTTCAGGTGGCGGAGCTTCGCGACCAGGACCAGGTTCTCCCGGCCGGTGAGCACTTCGTCGACGGCGGCGAACTGACCGGTCAGGCTGATCGACTCGCGTACCTCGGCGGGAGCCGAAGCGACGTCGAAGCCGTGGACGGTCGCGGTGCCGGTGTCCGCCTTCAGCAGCGTCGACAGGATCCGCACGAGCGTGGTCTTTCCGGCGCCGTTCGAGCCGAGCAGAGCGAAGATGCTCCCGGCCGTCACTTCGAAGTCGACGCCCCGCAGCACGTGCAGGTCCTTGTAGGACTTGGTGATGCCGCGCACCCGGACGGCGGGTTCGCGCGTCGCGGTGGTCATGAGTGTTCCTCCCCGCTGTTGCCGGCGGCGGCGTCGATCGCCTTCCGGAGGCGCTCGCGCTCCTTGTCCATCCACTGCCTCCCGGAGTACGCAGACACGAACGTCTCGGCGAACTCGACCGGGTCGTCGCCGACGATCGCGCGGACGGGCGTGTTGTCGGCGACCGCGCGCTCCCAGAGGTCCACGGAGTCGCCGAGCATCGCGACGAGTGTGTTCCCGTCGACGATCCCTCCCTGGTACATGAAGTACCGCTGGAGCGCCTTGGCCGCGCTGCGATGGGGTTCCGGCAGGGCCTCCATGCGGGCCATGTGCCGCTTGTACTGCTTCTTCTGGTCGAGCGATCCGACGAGCGTCTCGATCCACTTCGCGGCCATGCTCATGCTCCTTCGTCGTGCCGGTCGTCGTTGTCACGGAGGTGGTCGATGCGTTCCGCGAGGACGCTCCACGTCCGCCAGAACTCGGCGAGCTGCTCCCGCCCCTTTGCATTGATCGAATACACCTTTCGCGGGGGCCCCTTCTCGGAGGGAACCTTCTCCACGTCCACGAAACCGCGTTGCTCGACGCGGACGAGCAGCGCGTAGATGGTGCCTTCCGCGATGTCCGAGAATCCGCGGTCGCGCAGCCAGGCGGTGATCTCGTAGCCGTACGCGGATCGGCGGGCCAGGATCGCCAGGACGATGCCTTCGAGAGTGCCCTTCAGCATCTCCGTCATCTGGTTGGCCATGTCCTCGTTCCCTTGCTATTAAGCGTCGCTGAATACCAGTAGAAAGTAACACTAGGTACCGGTAGCTAGCAACGCTTAATACCGGGGTCTCGGAGGGAGAACCGCTTCCTCTACGTTCGGCGGATGACCACCATTCCGTCGGCTCGTGCCGCGAGCCAGTACGCGACGACCACCGGCAACCTGACCGCCCGCATGGCCCTGCACTCGTACGGCACGAACCCGCAGGACTGGTTCGCCTGGCTGGGCGGGCGGCTGCCGCTGACCGGGGACGTGCTGGAGGTCGGCGCCGGCACCGGCGAGCTGTGGCGCCGGGTCGGCCGTCGCGGCCGGCTCACCCTCACCGACTTCTCACCCGCCATGTGCGCGCGGCTGCGCGAGTTCGGCCCGGTGATCGGGCGTCCCGACCTGGCCGTCCGGTTCCACGACGGGAACGACGTCACCGCCGAGGCGACACCGGCACGGGTCGCCGCCCACCTCGACGACGTGACGGTCGAGCGCTACCCGGACGAGCTGGTCGTGCCCGCCGCAGAGCCGATCCTCGCCTACGTCGCCAGCATGATCGGGCCGCTCACCGCCGCGCAGGAGGCGGCCGCCCGCGCCGCGATCCAGGCCCGCATCGACGCCGAAGGCGCCTTCCGGGTCCGCAAGCACACGGTGCTGATCAGCGCGGCGCGCGGCTCCCGCTGACCCGGACGAAGGCACGCCAGGCGTCGGGCGTGAAGGTGAGTACCGGCCCGGCCGGGTCCTTGCTGTCCCGCACCCCGACCACAGCGGCCAGGTTGTCCGCCACCTCGACACAGTCGCCCTGGGTGCCGCTGCGTGTGGACTTCCGCCAGATCGCTCCGGTCAGCTCCACGAGGTCATCACGTCCTTCATCAGCTCGACCGACTGCCGGCGCGGTAGTGCCTCGCTGCGGACACTCTCCCATCTGGACAGCAGGATAGCCACGTCCTCGTCCTTGTCGACCACGACGCCGCCGAGTTGGTTCTCCAGATGACCGACCCAGCCGCCGTCTGTGCCCCGGGCCAGCGCGAACGGTCCGACCAGGCCGACGTGCACGGTGACCGAGGTCGGCACGATGTGGATGTCGACGTGCGGGCGCTCGGCGCACTCGACGAGGTGCGCGATCTGCTCGGCCATGAGTCCGCGGTAGCCCTCGTCGGCGCGCCGCAGGACGGACTCCTCGATGACGGCGATGTACTTCGGGCGGCCCGGGTCGGAGAGGATCGACTGCCGGTCCAGCCGCACTCCGAGGCGCCGTTCCACCTCGTCATCGGTGATCAGGTCATCCGTGCGGATCATCGCGCGGGCGTAGTTCTCGGTCTGGAGCAGTCCGGGCACCAGGGTCGGCTGGTAGGTGCGCAACTGCTGCGCCTGGCGTTCGGCTTCGAGCCAGGGGCGGAACCAGCTCGGCTGGCCGTCGCGCTCGGCGAGCTTGAGCAGCGACATCAACAGCCCGCCGGTGCCGAGCACCTCGTCGGCCCGGGCGAGGAAGAACCGGTCGAGCGGCCGGTGGCCCAGCTCGACCGCCGACACCTGGGAGCCGGAGAAGTGCACGAGCCTCCCGAACTCCTCCTGGCTCAGCTCGGCCCGCACCCGCAGCCGCCGCAGTTGCGCGCGGATCAGCTCGGCGGTCGGCTCGTTCTCCACACGCCCTCCCCAGTCGGCCGCCGGTCTCCCGGCCTCTCCCCGGACCGGCCACGACGACTTCCGAGAGTAGTGGTCGGCTCAGCAGACTGTCACGCATGAACCTTCCCGTACCGCGGCTCGGGCCGTACCCCGATCGGCCCCGCCCCTACCCGCCGGACCACCCGGCCCACCTGCCGATCCGGCCGCTCTGGCTCTGCCGCGCCTGCGGCGGACCGTGGCCCTGTGCGCAGGCCCGCCTGCTGCTCAAGGCCGAGTACGCGGACCACCCCGTCGACCTGGCCGTCTACCTGTCCGGGCTGTACCACGAGGCCACCCACGACCTGTTCCGCCTCAACCCGCAGGACGGGCCGACCCCGCGCGAGCTGTTCGAGCGGTTCGTCGGCTGGGGCCCGTACCGGCGGGGCATCACCGATACGATGCCCGCGACATGACAGCGACCGGGGACTTCGAGCTGACCATGGACGAGCTGCGCGAGGTGGCGCGGTACGCGGTCCGCCACGCGGAGGACGTCCTCCCGGTCTACGAGCGGGCGGTTCCCGGTGACCCACGTCCCCGTGCGGCTGTCGAGGCGGCCCGGACGTTCGTGCGCGGAGCCGCCCGGACGAGACTCCAGCGGGTCACGTCCCTCGACGCGCACCGGGCCGCCCGGTCAGCGCCCACCGAGGCCGCGCGCCTGGCCGCCCGGGCCGCCGGTGACGCCGCCGCTGCCGCGTACCTGCACCCGATCGCGAAGGCCACCCAGGTCGGCCACATCCTGCGGGCCGCCGCCAACGCCGCGCGCGTCGCCGAACTTGAGGCCGGCGGCGACGAGACCGTGGGCACGGCGGTGCTGGACGGGTACCGGCGGCTCGCCACGCCCGTACTGGTCGACGTGCTGCGCCGCTATCCGCCGCTGACCGGCGGCGGCAGCCGGGTCGCCCGGCTGATGAGCACACTGGACCACGACCTGCGCCAGGGCGCCGCCGGGCCGGAGGCCGCGTCGTGATCCTGCCGAAGGTCCGCGATCCCCGGTTCACCACGATCCGCCGGGGCGGCACGCTCACCGACGAGCATCACCACCTGCTGGCGCTCTGGGCCGCCACCTGCGCGGAGCACGTCCTCGGCCTCTTCGAGGCGGTCCGGCCGGACGACAGCCGCCCACGTGAGGCCATCGAGCACGCCCGCGCCTGGGTGCGGGGCGAGGTCAGGATGATGGAGGCGCGTGCGGCCGGCGGGCACGCCATGGGCGCGGCCCGGGATCTTCACGGTGCGGCCCGCAACGCCGCGTACGCAGCTGGTCAGGCCGCCGTCGTGGCCCACGTCGCCGCCCACGAACTCGGTGCCGCCGCGTACGCGATCAAGGCGGTACGCGCGGCGGCGCCCGCCGGTCTCGCCGAGGCGGCCGGGCGGGACGAGTGCCGGTGGCAGCGCGACCAGCTCCCGGCCGAGATCCGCGAGCTGGTCCTGGACGACCAGCGGCTGCGCAACGACATCTGCTGGTCGGTCTTCGACTGCTGACGCCGCTGCGCCGGTCAGCGCAGCACGGTGATCGCCGCGTCCGCCGTTACCTGCTTCCACGGCACCAGCACCACAGTGCCGTCGCGTTCCAGCACCTTCGCGTCGCTGCCCTCGGTGCCGGCCGACAGCGGCGCCTCGGCCACCACTGTGACCTCGCCGGTGGCCGAATCGATCCGGACCAGCCGCGGGGCGAGGTCACGCCGGTCGCCCACCTCCCATGCCAGCAGGCCCTGCTCGTCGAGGCGGACGAGTTCCACCTCGCTGTCGGTGTGCCCGGCCGACACCCAGCGCCGCTTGCCGGTGGCCAGGTCGATCGCCACCACCTGGTTGGCCTGGCGCATCTTGCCGCCGACGTTCGTCGCCTCGGTCGGCAGGTAGAGCGTGTCCGCGTCGGCCAGGTACGGCCGGATCTCCGGCCCGCTGACCGTGTTGGAGCGGTTGATCGGAAGGTCGCTGAACCGCGTACCGTCGACGGGGTTGCCGAACGTGGCCCGCGCCTTGCCGGCGGCGTCGCGCGCGACGAACGTCTCGCTGACGAGGCCGGGCAGGCTGACCAGCGGGTCGACGCTCAGCACCCCGGCGCTCTGCTGCGCGGCGGGCAGTTTCTGCTGCCAGCGCGGCTTGCCGGTGGACGGGTCCAGGCCGAGCAGCGCGCCCTGGTCGCCGTCGCAACGCGCGGTGAGCACCGCCTGGCCCCCGGCGGCCTGCGCCTGGGTCAGACGGCAGTCCCGGCCGGGCAGCAGGCGGTCCGCGTCGGTCTGCCACAGCCGCTTGCCGTCGGCCAGCGCGTAGCCGAGCACGCTCTCGCCACTGCGGACGACCACCTGCCCGGCGGTCACCGACAGGTCCGGGGCGACGATCTCGGAGCGGCCCGTCCGGCGTTCGACGGGGAACGTCGCCCGCCACGTCTGCGTGCCGGCGGCCGCGTCGAACCCGACGAGCGTGTCGCAGGAGTCGGCGGAGCCGAGCGCCACCACGCCGCGTCCCTCGGCCATCGTCTGCGCGGCCGTGCACAGCGAGGTCGCCTGCGGCGCGGGCACGCCCCACGCCTGGGCGCCGTCGTCGAGCCGGTAGGCGATGACGCCGTCCGGCTGGGCCCGCACCACCGCGTCGCCGATCAGCCAGGCGCCGAACATGTCCTGCCCGTCGTACGTCTTCAGCCCGTTGCGCTGGAGTTCCGGGAAGTCGAGCACCCACGCGGTGCGTAGCTTCTTCCCGTCGTCACCGCCGCCGACCAGCCGGGACACGCCGTAGGCGGTGCCGGCCGCGACCGCGAGCACCGCCACCAGGCCACCGGCAACGAGCAACGCCACGCGTCCGCGCCGCTTCGGCGCCGCCGGCGGCGCACCGGCCGCACCCGGCCGGCCCGCCGGTGGGTACGCGGGCGGCTGCTGGTGCTGATGCTGGTACGTCATCGGTCGTCTCCGTTCCCGTCAGCGCGCCTGCGCGCGGACGTAGTCGGCCCAGCCGGCCTGGAACTCGTCGAGCGACACGCCCAGCACGTCCCGGGCGGCGCGGTCGGTCGGGGTGCCGGCGTAGACGGCCTCGACGAAGCGGAACAGCTTCGGCTCACCGTGCTTCTCGGCGAGGTGGTTCATCGCGGTGTGCCCGAGCCAGTAGTGGAAGCTAAGCCGGCCTGGGTCGTCCCAGTCGCCGTTGCCGGGCAGCGTGCCGTTCCACCCGTCGCGGACCAGCTTCCGGGCCTGCGCGGTGCGTTCGCTGGCACCGAGCGGGCGGCCGTGGAAGGCGAGGTACTCGGCGAAGCCCTCGACCACCCACTCGTCGAGCTTGCTGAACTCGTCCACAGCGGCCAGGTCGGTGCGGGGCGTCATCATCGAGTGCGCGATCTCGTGCCGCAACACCATGCGGGCGTCGTTGTCGCCGCCGGAGCGGGTGAAGTAACTGTCGCTGGTGTCCACCACGATGCGGGTGCCGCCGATCGTGGCCTTGCCGTCCTTCCGCTCGGCCGCGACCATGCCCAGCGAGATGCCCGCCTCGGTGGCCTTCTCGGTGCCGATCCGGTAGAGCGAGGTCATCTCGTCCTTGCCGTCGGCGAGCGTGACGACGAACCTGTCCGACACCGGGCCGGGCGGCGCGCCGGCCCGCCACACGGCCAGGTTGCTCGTCACCGCCTTGTCGACGGCCGGGGCGTGCCGCCTCGCCAGGCCGGCCCGGGCCGCGTCGGTGATGATCAGGGCGAACGGGGTCCGCTCGACGTGGATGTCCCGCCACTTGTCCCACGGCCCGGGGTAGTAGACGGTCTTCGAGTCGCCGTTGCCGCCGGCCGGCGCGCCGGTCACAGCGGTGACCCGGATCGGCGCGTCCTTTCCGGCGCGGACGATCGTCCAGCGGTACCACTCGGCGACCGGCGCCCGGTCGAAGCCGTCCAACTGGTGCACGAAGGAGACGTCGAGCTGGAACGTGACGCCCTGCCCGAAGGCGTCGCTCACGCGGCCCTGCTTCTCGACCGTCTCGTAGCGGGCCACCGACAGCGGCAGCTTCGCCAGGTTGCGGAACAGCTGGGTCTGCCCGGTGACCAGCTCCTTGCGGGCCGGGTCGAACGCGGCCAGGTAGCCGTCCAGGTCCTTGGCCGCGAGCGCCTTGCTGTGCCGGTCGAGCAGGGCGGTCAGCTCGGCGTTCGTGACGGTGACGCCGTTCGCGCCGGCTGCCGCCTTCGGCGCGGGGCCGTCCTCGTCGTCGCCGCGCAGGCCCAGCCCGACGCCGACCGCCGTGCCGGCGCAGACCGCCAGCGCGAGCGCCCCCGCCGCGAGCCCGATCCAGAGCCCACGGCGGGACTTCGGCGCCGGGGGCGGTGGCGGTGGCGGTGGCGCCCACGGCACCGGCTGCGCGGGCGGCGCCACGCCGTACCGGGGGTCGGCGTGGCCGGGCGGTGGGTGCCCATGCGTCATGTGGTTCCTCGCTCGTGCCGTGTGCGGGACCGGCCGGACGGTTCGCCCCGGCCGGATGACGGCAGACATCATCCCCGGTCCGGGCGACGGATTCTGCCCCGCCGGTCGTGTCCGGCGGATTTGTCCCCTCGGGTGGCTGTCGTGAACAGGACGTCGAGACATCCGCCACGTCCGGGGTTCAGGGCCAGCGGGACCGGTCCGCACGGTGACAGACTGTGCGACGCACTTCTGCCGGAACGTCTGAGGGAGGCGCCGTGCGCTGGCGCAGCTACGTGGCGGTGGGCGACAGCTTCACCGAGGGCATGGACGACGCGTATCCGGACGGCAGCTACCGGGGCTGGGCCGATCTGGTCGCCACCCGGCTCGCCGTCGAGGCCGGGCCCGACTTCGGCTACGCCAACCTGGCGATCCGCGGCCGGCTGTTCCCCAACGTGGTGGCCGAGCAGGTGCCGTCCGCGCTGGCCATGAAGCCCGACCTGATCAGCTTCGCGGCCGGTGGCAACGACGTGCTGCGCCGCAGCTTCGACCCGGACGCGTTCGTCCCCCGCTTCGACTCGGTCGTGCAACGGCTGCGGTCCGGCGGCAGCGACGTGATCCTGTTCCGGTTCGCCGACGTGATGTCCCGGCTGCCCGGCCAGCGGCTGATGGCCCCGCGCGTGACGCTGCTCAACCGGGTCGTCGGCGAGGTGGCCGAGCGGCACGGCGCGATCCTGGTCGACCTGTACGCCGACGACACCTACCTCAACCCGCTGCTCTGGAGCACCGACCGGATCCACCTGTCGGCGGAGGGACACCGCCGGGTCGCCGCGCAGGTGCTCACCGCGCTCGGTGTCGGCTGCGACGAGGAGTGGCTGCTGGTGCCGCCGCACCCGGCACCCAGCCCGTGGCTCGCCGCGCGCGCCGCCGACCTGCGCTGGGCCGGCAAGCACCTGGCGCCGTGGATCAGGCGCCGGCTGACCGGGCGGTCCTCCGGCGACTTCGTCACGGCGAAACGGCCGGTGCTCGGGCCGGTCGAGCGCGACTGAGCGTGCGTACCGTCCACACCGCCGACCTGCTGCGGCTGACACCCGACGACCCACCCCGCGCCGGGCTCGCCGTCGTCATCGCCGGTGACCGGGTCGAGGCGATCGTGCCGGCGGCCGAGCTGCCCGGCGCGTACCCCGGGGTGCGGGTGCGGCGGTGGGCCGGCACGCTCGGGCCGGCACTCGTGCACGACGGACCGCTACCTGCGGCGCCCACGCCGCGCGAGCGGGTGCACGCGCTGTTCCGGCTCGGCGTGGCCGCCGTGCTCGACGAACACGTGACCGACCCGGCGCTGCGCTCCGCAGCGGCCCGCAACGAGGTGGCGGTGCTGCCCGCCGCCCGGCCGCCCGCGCTGGTGACCGGCGGGCGCGCCGACCTCGCCGTGTTCGACGCGGACGGCTCGTGCCTTGCGACAGTGGTCGCCGGCCGCCTGGTGCACCGCCGCGCCTGACCGGCACCGCGCTCCGCGGATCCGGCGTACCTTGGGGATCATGCCTGTGCCGAGCGATCCGCATCCCCGCCTCCAGTCGTACGCCGACCCGCAGCGCCTGGTCACCACCGAGTGGCTGGCCGAGCACCTGGGCGACGAAGGGCTCGTGGTGGTCGAGTCCGACGAGGACGTGCTCCTCTACGACACCGGCCACATCCCCGGCGCCGTCAAGGTCGACTGGCACACCGAGCTCAACGACCAGGTCACCCGCGACTACCTGGACGCCGCGAGCTTCGCCGAGCTGTGCGCGGCCAAGGGCATCGGGCGGGACGACACGGTCGTCTTCTACGGCGACAACTTCAACTGGTGGGCCGCGTACGCCCTCTGGGTCTTCTCCCTCTTCGGTCACCAGGACGTACGGCTGCTCGACGGCGGCCGGCAGAAGTGGATCGCCGAGGGGCGGGAGCTGACCCGGGACAAGGTGAGCCGGCCCCGCGCCTCGTACCCGGTGCCGGAGCGCAACGACGCGCCGATCCGGGCGTACCGGGAGCAGGTCATGGCGCACGTGGCGGCCGGCCGTCCGCTGGTGGACGTGCGGTCGCCGGGTGAGTACACCGGCGAGATGCTGCACATGCCGGACTACCCGCAGGAGGGCGCGCTGCGCGGCGGGCACATCCCGGGCGCGGTGAGCAAGCCGTGGAAGTCCGCCGCGAACGACGACGGCACGTTCAAGTCCGCCGACGAGCTGCGCGCCATCTACGCCGACCAGCTCGGGCTGAGCCCGTCCGACGACGTGGTGGCGTACTGCCGGATCGGCGAGCGGTCCAGCCACACCTGGTTCGTGCTGCACCACCTGCTCGGGTTCCCGCAGGTGCGCAACTACGACGGCTCGTGGACCGAGTGGGGCAACCTGGTCCGGGCTCCCGTCGTGAAGGGCGACCAGCCCGGCGGCCTGACCCGCTGAACGTCCCGGCCGGTCCCGCCGTCACCGCGGCGGGGCCGGCCGCGTTCCAGGCCGGTCAGCGGGCGGCTATCGACAGCCGGCCGGGGACGTTGCTCGCCACCCAGTCGACGGCGCCGGTCTCCGGCCGCCACCGGGCCAGCCCGGCGTCGTAGCGGAACAGCACCGCGCCGTCGGCGGTCCAGCCGTACACCTCGCAGCACCCCTTGGCCCGGCCCTCGCGGCCCAGGTCGAGCAGGCGGGTCACCGCCCCGGTGCGGGCGTCCAGCACCGCCACGCCCTCGGCGCCGATCATCGTGCCGGCGGCGCCCGCGGTGGTGGTCCACCCGGCCTGGCCGATCCGGTCGCCGCGCTGCCAGCCCCGCCCGTAGACCTCGTTCACCTGGTAACCGGAGGGAAGCGCCCCGGCGGTCACCGGCCGCCGCTCCGGCGCGCCACCGGAGGCGGGGAACCGGCGTACGGCCAGACCGCCGTCCCCGGACCAGCCGCCCAGTGTGAACAGGTCACCGGACCGGGCCGGCTCGGGCACGACGAGCATCCACGGGTCGACCGGGAGCTTCCGCGCCGAACCGGTGCGCCGGTCCAGCTCGTACGTGGTGTCGTTGTCCCCGACCAGCAGCCGGTCCCCGGCCCAGAGCACGTGTTCCAGATAGCCGGTGAGCGGATAGCGGCGGACCGCGCCGTCGGTCAGGCCCACCACGACCACCTCGCCTGTCTGCGCGAAGGCGGCGGTCCGGCCGTCCGGCGACAGGCTGCCCGGCTTGAGCGGAGTGGCCTCGTTGCCCTCGGCGTCGCGGGTGGGCGCGAGCGTCACCACGTCGAGTTCCCGGACCATGCCGTCGTCACCCAGCACCCGGACCGGGCCGGCGTCGCCGGTCTCCGGGTCGACCGGCTGGTACAGCGCCAGCGCCCGGTTCACCGGCCGGTCGGAGAGGCGGTAGGCCACCCGGTCGCCGAGCCGGCCCAGCGGGTCGCCCGCCTCGCCGAGCCGGTCCGGGGGCCGCTGCACCACCGGCGCGCTCGGTGCCGCTGTCACAGTCGGGCGGGGCGGTGCCGCAGGTGGCGGGCCGGAGCGGTGCAGGAGTGCGGTCGTACCGCCGCCGAGCAGGACCACTGCGATGGCCGCCGCACCGGCGGCCCGGCGGGCGCGGCGGACCCGTCCGGCCCGGTCCCAACTGGCCTCGGCCGGCCGGGCCGGCCGGATCTCCTCGGCGGCCCGGGTCAGCAGCCGGGTCAGCTCGGGCTCGCTCACGGGTTCGCCTCCATCCCGGTCACCAGGCCGTCTCCGGACGTGCCGGGGGCGGGTACGACGTCGCGCAGCTTGCGCAGCGCGTCGTGGCACTGGCTCTTGACGGTGCCGACTGTGACGCCGAGCGCCTCGGCGGTGGCGACCTCGGTGAGGTCCTCGAAGTAGCGCAGCACCACCACGGCCCGCTGGCGTGGCGGCAGCCGGTCCAGCGCCGCGCGCACGGTGAGCCGCAGCGCGGCGTCGGCGTCACTGCCCGGCCGGTCCGGCGGGTACGCGCTGAGCCACTCCCGCCGCCGGCGCCGCCACCAGGAGACGGCGTCGCGGTAGAGGATGGCGCGCACGTACGCGGCCGGGTCGCCGTCGCGCACCGACGACCAGCGCAGCGCCAGCTTGAGCAGCGCGTCCTGGAGCAGATCCTCGGCCTGGTGCCGGTTCCCGCAGATCAGGTACGCGGCGCGCAGCAGCCGGTGCTGGTGCGACTCGACGAAGGCGAGGTAGTCCGCCCGCCCGTCGTCCGCGTCACGCCCCATCCGGCTCCTCCTCCCGTTACCGGCCAGACGCGCGGGACGGGGGTAAAGGTTGGGTCAGGTAGCGCTGAATCGTCGGGCCGACCCAGTCGGCCAGTTCCTCGGGGTCGAGGTCTGCCACGGGTGGCAGCCGGACGACGTACCGGGTGAGCGCGAGCCCGAGGATCTGACTGGCCACCAGACCGGCCCGGCGGTCGGCGGTCGCCGGGTCGGCACCGGACCGGGCCACCGCGACGGCGAGCTGGCCGGCGAAGATCCCGCGCATCCGTTCGGCCGCGCCGGGGTTGGTGGCGGCCGCCCGGAGCAGGGCGACGAGTGTCCCGTCCGCCTCCCAGCGGCGTACGAAGTGCCGGGTCAGGGTCTCGCCGAGCCGGTCCGGCGGCACCTCGGCCAGGTCGGGCAGGCGCAGGTCGAACTCGGCCGCCGCGGCGAACAGCCCCTCCTTGCTGCCGTAGTAGCGCATCACCATCGACGGGTCGATGCGGGCGTCGGCGGCGATGGCCCGGATGGTGGCCCGGTCGTAGCCGTCGGCGGCGAAGCGTTCCCGGGCGGCGCGCAGGATGGCCGCCCGGGTGGCGTCCGAGCGGCGGGTGCGGATGGCGGGTTCGGTCACGTCCACGACTGTAGGCCAACACGTGTTGACATCCGCTCTACAGTGAAGTCAACACGTGTTGGCAAACAGTTGTTGACCGAGCCTGGAGGTGGAAGCGATGCTGCCCGAACGCACCGACGTCCTCGTGGTGGGAGCCGGGCCGACCGGCCTGGCCGTGGCGGTCACGCTCGCCGGGCACGGGGTGACCGCGACAGTCGTCGACCGGCTCGCCGAGCCGCCCGTCACCTCGCGCGCCGCAGTCGTGCACGCCGGCACCCTGGAGGTGCTCGACCGGATCGGGGTCGCCGCGCCGCTGGTCGCCCGGGGGCTGCACTCGGCCCGGTTCAGCGTCCGCGACCGAGACCGGGTGCTGGTCACCGTCCCCTTCGACAGGTTGCCGTCGCGCTATCCGTACGCGCTGCTGATCTCCCAGGCCGACACCGAGGCGGTGCTCACCGACCGGCTCGCCGCGCTCGGCGGGCGCGTGCTGCGGCCGTACGAGATGACCGGCCTGGACCTCGACGGCGACGGCGCCGTCGCCCGCTTCGACGGCGGCCGCGCGGTCCGGGCGCGCTGGGTCGTCGGCGCGGACGGGATGCACAGCCGGGTCCGCGAGCTGGCCGGCATCGGCTTCGGCGGCCCGGCCGACCCCGGTGAGTCGTTCCTGCTCGCCGACGTCCGCGTGGACAGCGCGCTCCCGCGCGACCAGGTGAGCCTCTTCCTGTCCCGCCGGGGCCCGCTGGTCTGGGCACCGCTGCCCGACGGCACGGTCCGGCTGGTCGCCACCGTGGACGACGCGCCGCGCGACCCGCAGGCGCACCACTTCCAGGCGCTGCTCGACGAGCGCGGCCCGGCGCGCCGGCCGGACCGGGTCACCGGCATGGCGTGGTCGTCCCGGTTCCGGATCCACCACCGGATCGCGAGCACCTACCGTTCCGGGCCGGTGCTGCTCGCCGGGGACGCCGCGCACGTGCACAGCCCGGCCGGTGGGCAGGGGATGAACCTCGGCCTGCGGGACGCGGTCGCGCTCGGCGACGCGCTCGCCGCCGGTCCGCAGGCCCTCGACGGGTACGCCGCCGACCGCCGCCCCCGCGCCGAGGAGGTGCTCGGGTTCGCCGCCGGCCTGACCCGCCTGGCCGCCGCACCGCCGGCCGTGCGACCGCTGCGGAATCTGCTGCTCCGGGCGGTCTCCACGCTCCCGCCGGTCCGCCACCGGATCGCCGTTCGCCTGGCCGGCTTCGAACCCCCACCCCGCTGATCTTGCAGTTAGAGCCCCTTGTCAGTCCCGTTTGGACGTCTTCGTCCGGGCGGAAAGTGCAAGATCGCGGGGAGTGGGGGCGAGGGTGAAACGGGACGGACACTGTCGGCGCTGACCGGTACGGTGAGCGCCGAAAATCCGAACCGGGAGCGCGATTGGACCGCACCTTCCAGGTGGACCTCCGTGGCGTGGTCGACCTGCTCAGTCATCACCTCTACGGCAGCCCGCGGGTCTACGTGCGCGAGCTGCTCCAGAACGCCGTCGACGCGATCACCGCGCGGCGGTCCGCCGACCCGAAGGCCCCGGCGCGGGTCCGCATCGAGCCGCCGGAGCTGACCGGCGACGGGACGCTCCGCGTACACGACACCGGCATCGGCCTGACCGAGGCGCAGGTGCACGAGCTGCTCGCCACCATCGGCCGCAGCTCCAAGCGCGACGAGCTGGGCTTCTCCCGGCACGAGTTCCTCGGCCAGTTCGGCATCGGCCTGCTCTCCTGCTTCCTGGTCGCGGACGAGATCCGGGTGGTCACCCGGCACGCCGACGAGCCCACAGTGCTCTGGACGGGCTGGTCCGACGGGCGGTACGCGGTCCGGCTCGCCGAGCCGGACCAGGCCCGCGACGAGCCCGGCACCACAGTCACGCTGGTGCCCCGGCGCGACGCCGACCAGTGGCTCGGCGTACCCACTGTCACCGAACTGGCCCGCCTCTACGGCAGCCTGCTGCCGGTCGACGTCCGGGTCGGTGACACGCCGACCACGTCCGGCCCGCCGCCGTGGCCGACCACGCCCGGGGCGCCGGTCGACCGGGCCGCCCTCCAGCGGTACGCGCAGGAACTGCTCGGCTTCGCCCCGTTCGACGTGGTGCCGCTGTCGGTGCCCGAGGCCGGCCTGACCGGCGTGGCGTTCATCCTGCCCGCCGCGGTGAACCCGGCGGCCCGGGCCGGGCACCGGGTCTACCTCAAGCGGATGCTGCTCAGCGAGCACGCCGACGGGCTGCTGCCCGAGTGGGCCTTCTTCGCCCACTGCGTGGTCGACGCCAGTGAGCTGCGCCCGACCGCCAGCCGCGAGGCGCTCTACGAGGACGCGCTTCTCACCTCCGTCCGGGACGCGCTCGGCGACCAGATCCGCGGCTGGCTGGTCCGGCTCGCCAAGCACGATCCGCGCCGGCTCGGCGAGTTCCTCCAGGTGCACCACCTCGGCGTCAAGGCGCTCGCGATGCACGACGACGAGATGCTGCGGCTGGTCGACCAGTGGTGGCCGATGGACACCAACGTCGGCACGATGACGCTCGCCGAGTTCCGGCAGCGGCACGGCGTGCTCCGGTACGCCGCCAGCCTGGACGAGTTCCGTCAGCTCGCCGCCGTGGCCGCCGCGCAGGAACTGGCAGTGGTGAACGGCGGCTACACGTACGACACCGAGCTGATCGAGCGGCTGCCCACAGTGGATCGGTCGGTGCTGATCGAGCGGCTGGAGCCGAGCGACCTGACCACCCGGTTCGAGATCCTCGACCCGGCGACCGAACTGGCCCTGCGGCCGTTCCTCACCGCCGCGCAGCGGGCCCTGGAACGGCTCGGCTGCGAGGTCGTGATCCGCGCGTACGACCCGGTCTCGCTGCCGGCGCTCTATCTGGTGTCCCGGTCGGCCGCGTTCCACGACCAGCTCGCCGCCAGCCGGGACAAGGCCGACGAGCTGTGGGGCGGCGTGCTCGACGCGCTCGCCGCCTCCGCCCCGCCGGACCGCCCGCAACTCGTGCTCAACCACCGCAACCCGCTGGTCCGTCGGGTCACCACGCTCGCCGACCCGGAGCTGGTCGGGCTGGCGGTCGAGGCGCTCTACGGGCAGGCCCTGCTGCTCGGGCACCACCCGATCCGGGCGGCCGACGCCGCACTGCTGAACAGTTCCTTCCTCGGCCTGCTCGGCCGGGCCGTACCGGGAGAGATCCGTGACTGACGACGACCTCTGGCGGATGCACCACGAGATCGAATCCATGCCGTACGGCCCGGGGCAGATCGCCGCGCTGGAACAACTGCTGCGCCGCGCCGACGCGGGCGACGACAGGCACCTCGCCTTCGCCGCCCGGGTCACCGGCACCACCGCGTACGTCTACGGCGGCGAACCGGCGAAGTCCTTCGTCACGTTCTCCTGGTGCCTGGCCGAGTACGACAAGGACCCGCAGCCCTACCACCAGCGCTACACGCACCAGCTGCTCTGGTTCTTCAAGTACATGGTCAACGCGATGGTGAAGTTCCCGGAGCTGCCGCTGGACCGGACGTACGCGGTCCTCGACGACATGGAACGGCGCTACCGCGACTCCGGGCACTCGCTCCAGGCCGTCTACAAGCACCGCTACCTGGTGGCCGCGCACCTGGGCGACGAGGAGGCGGCCGAGCAGTGGTACCGCAAGTGGATGACCACCCCGCGCGACACGCTCTCCGACTGCGCCGGCTGCGACCCGACCACGCAGGTCGCGCACCTGGTGCGGCACGGCCGGCACGAGGAGGCGGTGGCACTCGCCGAGCCGGTGCTCGCCGGTCGGCTGACCTGTAGCGAGCAGCCGCAGGGGATCCTCACCGCGCTGCTCACGCCCTACCGCGAGACCGGCCGGACCGACGCGGCGCGGGACGCGCACCGGGAGGCCTACCGGCGGGTGCGCGGACACCTCGCCGACCTGTGGGACATCGCCGACCACGTCGAGTTCTGCACCGTGACCGGCAACGAGGCGCGGGCGCTGGAACTGGTCGAGCGGCACCTGGACTGGCTGGACCGGGCACCCACCCCGGCAGCCGCGATGCACTTCGCGGCCGCCGCCTCGGCGGCGCTGCGCCAGGTGCCGGCCGAGCTGACTGTGCACCGCCGCGCCTCCGGCGAGCGGCCGGCCGCCGACGTACCGGTGGGCGCGCTCGCCGACGAGCTGGCCGGTACGGCGACCGCGCTGGCCGAGCGCTTCGACGCGCGCAACGGCACCACGCACCAGTCCGGGTTGATCGCCCGCAAGCTGGCGGCCGGGCCGGTCGGTGAGCACCTGCCGCTGTCGGCGAGCCTGCGCCGCCCGGCGGTGCCCGCGCCGCGTACCGGCTCGGACGCGCCGGTGGCCTCTCCGCAGCCGGTGACGGTGCCCGCCGACGCCGGTGCCGACGAGCTGCTCGCGCTGGCCGAGGAGTGCTGGCGCACCAACCGCCGGGACGGCCTGGTCGCCACGTTGCGCGCGTACGACGAGCGGTTCGGCGACGCCGACGTGCCGGCGACCACCCGGGCCTGGCGGCTGGAGCTGCGGGCCGGTGAGCTGTCCCAGGACGACGACGGCGTACCGGCGGCGATCGCTGTCAACCGGGAGGCGCTGGCCGCCTGGCGGGAGGTGCCGGATCCGCTGCGCGCCCAGGTCGTGGCCGGGCGGCTCGGTGTGCTGCTCAGCATGGTCGAGGAGAGCGCGGACGAGGGGATGACCCTGGCCCGCGAGTCGGCCGGGTACCTGACCGAGCACGGTGAGCCGCGTGACCGGGCCGCCGGCTGGGACCGGCTCGCCCTGGCCCACGTGCACCGCGAGCAGTGGGCGGAGGCGCTCGACGCGCTCGACCGGGCCGAGGCGGAGGCGGACGCCGATCCGTGGCTGGCCGGACGGGTCGCGCTGCACCGCACGCACGTGCTGGAGCAGTTGGAGCGGGCCGAGGAGTTCCGGGACGCGGCGGTGCGGTCCCGTCGGCTGGCGAGTGAGCTGGGCGACGCCGAGATGCTCACCGGCGCCTGCCTGGCGTACGCCCGCTCCACCGACGACCCGGCCGACGCGGTGGCCGCCTGCGACGAGGCGCTGTCTGTCGCACCGGCGGGCGCGTACCTGCCGCTGCGGGTGACCCGGGGCCGGGCGCTGATGGCCGCCGACCGGGCCGGCGAGGCGGTGGAGGATCTGGCCGAGGCGGTCACCCTCTGCGTCGAACAGGGGCTGGACGGCGACGCGCTGCTGCGCTGGGAGCTGGCCGAGGCGTACCGGGTGGCCGGGCGGCTGGCCGAGGCCGCCGAGGTGGCCGAGGAGGCGGTGCTCGGGCTCGACCGGGCGGGCGCGCAGGCCGAGGCGGACCGCTGCCGGCACATGCTGGCGGGCATCTACGCCGGTCTCGGCGAGACGGATCTGGCGCTCACGGTGCTCGACACGCTGGCCGAGAACCTGGACGGGCCGGACAACCTCCCGCACCGGGCGCAGGTGCTGGAGGAGTCCGGTGGCCTGCTCTACGACGCCGACCGGGACGCCCTGGCCGCGCAGCGGTTCGCGGCGGCGGCGACCGCCTGGCGGCTGGCCGGTTTCCAGGTGGACGAGCTGCGGGCCCGGCGGCGGGAACTGCTCGCCCTGCACTGGTCCGGCGACCTGCCGGCCGCGGTCGCGGCGATCGAGCGGGTGGACGAGGCGGCAGCCGTGCTCCCGGCCGAGGCAGACGAGGCGCCGGTGGTGACGTACGAGCGGGCGATGGCCGCCGACGCGGTGGCCCGGGTGCTGATCGGCGAGGACCGGCTGACCGCCGCGCTGGACCGGGTGGACGGCGTACCGGAGCGCCTGCGGTCGATCGAGGCGTTCGGCGAGGCGGCGCAGGTCGAGGTGCTGACCGGCGAGCTGCTGCTGCGCGACGGGCGGCCGGAGCAGGCCGAAGGGCTGCTGCGGCCGGTTCTCGCCGGGCTGCCCACCGGTTCCCGCCCGGCCACGCAGGCCGCCTGGCTGCTGGCCCGCGCGCTCGACGAGCAGGGCCGGGAGGCCGAGGCGGCGAAGGTGCGCGCCGACCACGGCATCGAGGAGGACTGACACGACGGGCTGGGGCAACCGTTGGGTAACCGCGGCTGCCCCAGCTCGAACGCGAGGTCTAGGCTGGTCCGGTGGCGGTGGAACAGCAGGCACGGGGTGCGGCGGGTGCGGCCCGGCGCCGGTCCCGGCGGGACGAGATCCTGGAGATCGCGGTCGGCCTCTTCGCGGCGCGCGGCTACCACGGTGTGTCGATGGATGACATCGGCGCGGCGGCCGGTGTCACCGGTCCGGCGCTCTACCACCACTTCGCCGGCAAGGAGGCGATGCTCGCCGCCGCATTGATCCCGGTGAGCGAGGGTTTGCTCGCGGGCGGGCGGGACCGCGCCGCCGGCCATCCGGGTGACCCGCGTGCGGCGCTGGAGTCGCTGATCGACTTCCACGTCGACTTCGCGCTCGCCAATCCGGCGGTGATCGCGTTGCACCTGCACGAGCTGGACCGCCTTCCGGACGAGCCGCGCCGCCGGATCCGCCGGCTCCAGCGGATGTACGTCGAGGAATGGGTCACCGTGCTGACCGCCCTGCACCCCGGCCTGCCCGACGGCGCGGCCCGGGTGCTCGCCCACGCGGCGTTCGGCCTGATGAACTCGACGCCGTTCCTCGGCGGCGAGGTGGACCGCCGGCGCCGTGCCGAACTGCTGCGCGGCGCGACCCTCGCGGCCCTGCTCGCGCCCACCGACCCGACCTGACACGCCGCGCGCACCTTAACGCGTGTTAAGAAGAGACCCCGGCTTTGCGTCGAGAAGGGGTCACGTCCGTGCAGAAGATGATCGAATCGTTGTTGGTCGCGAATCGGGGGGAGATCGCGCGGCGGATCATCCGCACCGGTAGGCGGCTCGGGATCCGGACGATCGCGGTGCACTCGGAGGCCGACGCCGCGCTGCCGTTCGTGACCGAGGCCGACGAGGCGGTCTGCGTCGGCCCGGCGAACCCGGCCCAGAGCTACCGGAACGTCGAGGCGATCCTCGACGCCGCCCGGAGCACCGGCGCGCAGGCGATCCACCCCGGCTACGGCTTCCTGTCCGAGAACGCGGACTTCGCCCGTACCGTCGAAGGGGCCGGCCTGATCTGGGTCGGGCCCGGCGCCGACGCGATCAGCGCGATGGGCGACAAGATCAACGCCCGGAACCTGATGGCGGCCGCTGGGGTGCCGGTCGCTCCCGGCACCACCGAACCGGCGAGCGACCTGGACGCTGCGGTCGCCGCCGCCGCGGAGATCGGCTACCCGGTGATGGTCAAGGCCGCGGCCGGTGGCGGCGGCATGGGCATGGGCGTCGCCGCCGACGAGGCGGCGCTGCGCACCGAGTACGACAAGGTCCGTGCGTTCGCCGAGCGGATGTTCGGCGACGGGTCGGTGCTGATCGAGCGGTACTTCCCCCGGGTGCGCCACGTCGAGGTGCAGATCCTCGGCCTGGCCGACGGCCGGGTGGTGGCGCTCGGCGAGCGGGAGTGCTCGGTGCAGCGGCGCAACCAGAAGCTGGTCGAGGAGTCGCCGTCCCCGGCGGTGTCGCCCGAGCTGCGCGAGCGGTTCCTGGCCGCCGCGGTACGGGCCGGCGAGGCGGTGAACTACCGCAACGCGGGCACCGTGGAATGTCTGCTCGATCCTTCGACGCAGGAGTTCTTCTTCCTGGAGATGAACACGCGGCTGCAGGTCGAGCACCCGGTCACCGAGTACGTCTACGGCGTCGACCTGGTCGAGGAGCAGTTGCGGGTGGCGTCCGGCCTGGCGCCGACGTTCGACCCGGACGCGCTCACCCCGCGCGGTCACGCCATCGAGCTGCGGATCAACGCCGAGGACCCGAAGCGCTTCATGCCCGGGCCGGGCGCGATCACCACCTGGAACGAGCCGTCCGGCACCGGCGTCCGGGTCGACTCCGGCTACGTCGCCGGCAACACCGTCACGCCGTTCTACGACAGTCTGATGGCCAAGCTGATCCTCACCGGGGCGACCCGCGAGGAGGCGGTCGAGCGGGCGCGGGCGGCGGTCGCCCAGTTCGAGATCGTCGGCCCGAAGTGCAACCTGCCGTTCTTCGCCGAGCTGCTGGAGAACCCGGAGTTCCTCTCCGGCGACTACGACACCGGCATCGTCTCCCGGATGCGCTGACCTTCGACCCAGTGAGGTGAATCTGATGGCAGAACTTCCAGGCTCCGTGAGCATCCGTGAGGTCGGTCCCCGCGACGGCCTCCAGAACGAGGAGCCCATCCCCACCGACGCGAAGGTGCGGCTGCTCGACGCGTTGTCCCGCACCGGGGTACGGCGCATCGAGGCCGTCTCCTTCGTCCACCCGAAGGCGATCCCGCAGATGGCCGACGCCGACGAGGTGTGGCAGCGGGCGGAGAAGGTCGACGGCGTGCGCTACTCCGCCCTGGTGCCGAACACCCGTGGCGCGCAGCGGGCGCTGGCTGCGGGCTTCACCGAGATCGAGGTGGTGGTCTCGGCCAGCGACACGCACAACCGCCGCAACGTCAACCGCTCCACCGACGAGTCGCTGGACGACATCGCCGAGCTGATCGACCTGCTGCACGGCGCGGGCGCGACCGCCGAGGTGATCGTGGCGACCAGCTTCGGCTGCCCCTACGAGGGCGACGTGGACCCCCGCCGGGTCGCCGCGATCGTCGACCGCGTCGCCCGTGACGGCGCGGACCGCGTCGCCTTCGGCGACACCACAGGCATGGGTACGCCCCGGCGCGTCCGCGAACTGGTCACGGCGGTCCGGGACCGTAACGCCCAGCTGCCGGTGCTGCTGCACTTCCACAACACCCGGGGTACCGCGCTGGCGAACATGCTCACCGCGATGGAACTGGGCATCACCGAGTTCGACGCGAGCGTCGGCGGCCTCGGTGGCTGCCCGTACGCGCCGGGTGCCAGCGGCAACCTGGCCACCGAGGAGGCGGTGCACATGTTGCACGACATGGGCATCGACACCGGCATCGACCTGGACGCCCTGATCGCTGCCGCCGAACTGGCCGAATCCCTGGTGGGCAAGAAGCTCCCGTCCGGAGTCCTCCGGGCCGGCCCTCGAACCCGCCTGACCCCCCGCCCCGCCTGACCGGCGGGAGTGGGCGTGGTGGGGTGCCGGGGACGGTGCGGGTGGGGTAGCCTAACGATCGTTCAGGTCGGTGGGCGCCCTGTGCGGGGGCCGTGGCAACGGGAGTCGGCGTGACGCTCGACGGTGAGGCTCTGGAGCAGCTACGCAAGCGCGCCCGCGCCGGCGGTGCGGACAAGTACCACGCGGCGAACGCCGCGAAGGGGAAGCTGTTCGCCCGCGAGCGCGTGGCCTACCTGGTCGACGAGGGCTCCTTCGTCGAGGACGGGCTCTACGCCAACGCCATGGCCGACGGGCTGCCCGCCGACGGCGTGGTCACCGGCACCGCCACCATCGACGGCCGCCAGGTCTGCCTGATGGCGAACGACTCCACGGTCAAGGCCGGCAGCTGGGGTGCGCGTACCGTCGAGAAGATCATCCGGATCATCGAGCGGGCGTACGCGACCGGCGTCCCGATGGTCTATTTGGTCGACTCGGCCGGCGCCCGGATCACCGACCAGGTCGACCTGTTCCCGGGCCGGCGCGGCGCCGGCAAGATCTTCTGGAACCAGGTCCGCGCCTCCGGCTCGATCCCGCAGGTCTGCGCGCTGTTCGGGCCGAGCGCGGCGGGCGGGGCGTACATCCCGGCGTTCTGCGACGTGGTCGCCATGGTGGACGGCAACGCCAGCATGTACCTCGGCTCCGACCGCATGGTCGAGATGGTCACCGGCGAGAAGACCACGCTGGAGGCGATGGGCGGCGCCAAGGTGCACTGCGCCGAGTCCGGCGTGGGGCACTTCCTCTGCAAGACCGAGAACGACGCGCTCGACGTGGTGCGGACGTACCTGTCGTACCTGCCGTCGAACTGGAAGCAGGACCCGCCCGCCGCCGAGGCGGTGGCCGCGCCGGAGAAGGCCGACCTGGCCGCGCTGGTCCCGGCCAGTGAGCGGCAGGCGTTCGACATGCGCCGGTACGTCAAGGGCCTGCTCGACTCCGGCAGCTTCTTCGAGATCCAGGCGCTGTGGGCCAAGGAGTTGACCATCGGGTTCGGCCGGCTCAACGGCGAGGTCGTCGGCGTGGTCGGCAACAACTCGATGTTCAAGGGCGGCGTGCTCTTCGTCGACTCGGCCGACAAGGCGACCCGGTTCGTGCAGCTCTGCGACGCGTTCAACGTGCCGCTGCTGTTCCTCAGTGACGTGCCCGGGTTCATGGTCGGCAGCGCGGTGGAAAGGCAGGGGATCATTAGGCACGGCGCCAAAATGATCACGGCGATCTCCGAGGCGACCGTACCCAAGATCTGTGTGGTGGTCCGCAAGGCGTACGGCGCGGGTCTCTACGCGATGGCCGGTCCCGGCTTCGAGCCGGACGCCACGATCGCGCTGCCCACCGCGAAGATCGCGGTGATGGGCGCGGAGGCCGCCGTCAACGCGGTCTACGCGAACAAGATCGCCGCCATCTCCGACGAGGCCGAGCGGGCCGCGTTCGTGGCCGCGAAGCGCGAGGAGTACGAGCGCGACATCGACGTCGTCCGGCTCGCCAGCGAGCTGGTGGTGGACGCGATCGTCGAGCCGCACGAGCTGCGTGCCGAGCTGGTCCGCCGGTTCGCCGCCGCGCGCGGCAAGGAGCGGCACTTCTCCCGGCGCCGGCACGGCGTCACCCCGGTCTGACCGGTAAGGAAGGGCCCCCTCTTAACGCCTGGTGCATGTAAAGGGGCCCCTCCTAACGCTTCAGCCGCTCTCGGCGTCACGAGCGCCCGGCGGCCCGCCCTTTCCAGGAGGATCGACATGGACTTCCGGCTCGACGAGGAACAGCAGGCGCTGCGGGAGAGCGTCCGGGAATTCGCCCGCGAGGTGGTGGCGCCCACCATCGCCGAGCACTACGAGCAGCACACCTTCCCGTACGAGATCGTCCGTCAGATGGGCAAGATGGGCCTGTTCGGGCTGCCGTTCGCGGAGGAGCACGGCGGAATGGGCGGCGACTACTTCGCGCTCTGCCTCGCGTTGGAGGAACTGGCCCGGGTGGACTCCAGCGTGGCCATCACGCTGGAGGCGGCGGTGTCGCTCGGCGCGATGCCGATCTACCGGTTCGGCACCGAGGAGCAGAAGGCGCAGTGGCTGCCGAAGCTGCTCAGCGGTGAGGCTCTGGCCGGGTTCGGGCTCACCGAGCCGGGCACCGGCTCGGACGCGGGCGGCACCCGGACGCGCGCGGTCCTGGACGGCGACGAGTGGGTCATAAACGGCTCGAAGGCGTTCATCACCAACTCCGGCACCGACATCACCGCGCTGGTCACCGTCACCGCCGTCACCGGTACGCGGCCGGACGGCGGCAAGGAGCTGTCCACGATCATTGTGCCGTCGGGTACGCCCGGCTTCACCGTGGCGCCCGGCTACTCGAAGGTGGGCTGGAACGCCTCGGACACCCACGAGCTGACGTTCGACGACTGCCGGGTGCCGGCGGCCAACCTGCTCGGCGAGCGCGGCCGGGGCTTCGCCCAGTTCCTGCGCATCCTGGACGAGGGCCGGATCGCCATCGCGGCGCTCGCCGTCGGCCTGGCCCAGGGCTGCGTGGACGAGTCGATCAAGTACGCCAAGGAGCGCCAGGCGTTCGGTCAGCCGATCGGCAACTACCAGGCCATCCAGTTCAAGATCGCGGACATGGAGATGAAGGCGCACACGGCCCGCCTGGCCTACTACGACGCGGCCGCCCGGATGCTCGCCGGTGAGCCGTTCAAGCGTCAGGCGGCGATCGCCAAGCTGCACGCCTCCACCGTCGCCGTGGACAACGCCCGCGAGGCGACGCAGATCCACGGCGGGTACGGCTTCATGAACGAGTACCCGGTGGCCCGCTTCTGGCGGGACTCCAAGATCCTGGAGATCGGCGAGGGCACCAGCGAGGTGCAGCGCATGATCATCGCGCGCGACCTCGGCATGTGAGGACGGCACCCACACCGTGCCCTGTCGGATATCGGCAGTGGACGGTCGGGTGGTTGACGATGGGCTGTGGAGCGTCGGAGTCCATCCGTAATCTTCGTGCCCATGACTCCGGATCATGACCGTGCGCGGGGCACAGACGGTCGTACCGGTCTGTCCGATCTGCTGCGCGGGCACCGGCTCGCCGTCGGTCTGACCCAGGCCGAGCTGGCGGGCCGGGCCGGCGTTGGCGTACGGACGGTCCGCGATCTGGAACGAGGACGGGCCGTACGGCCCCAGCGCACCACTGTCGACCTGCTGGCCGACGCGCTCGGCCTGAGCGGGGACGAGCGGCGGGAGTTCGTCGACACCGCCCGGCCGGCGGCGTACCGCCCTTCCGGCCCCGGCACCGACGATCCGCCGGTGGCGCTGCCGCAGCCCGTACCGCTGCTCGGCCGCGAGCGGGACGTGGCGGAGGTGTCCGGCCTGCTCGACGCGTACCCGGTGGTCAGCCTGGTGGGACTCGCGGGCGTGGGGAAGACCGCGCTCGCCGTCACCGTCGCGCACGCGGTGGCGGCCCGGCACCCGGCGGGCGTGGCCGGGGTGCTCGTGGGCGAGGGCTCGGACACCCCGGACGTGCTCGCCGCGTCGGCGTCGATGTTCGGCGTGAACCGGCTGGCCGACCTGTCCTGCCGGATCGGCGATCGGCGGGCGCTGCTGCTCGTCGACGCCGTCGACCGGGCGCCGGAGGCGGTGGCCGAGGCGCTGCGCGTCCTGACCGCCGCCGTGCCGACGCTGCGGGTGCTTGTCACCGGCCGCCGGCCGGTCGGCCTGCCCGGCGAACTGGTCCGGCC